>JADMKH010000214.1 GCA_018780025.1 Thiobacillus sp. | reverse complement strand
GGAGCCGCTCTGTCAGGACGCGAAGGGCAACGACGTGTACCTGCGCGACGTGTGGCCCACGCAGAAGGAGATCGACGACGCGGTGCGCACGTCGATGACGGAGCAGATGTACGCGACGTCCTACGGCAACGTGTACGAAGGTTCCGCGGCCTGGCGCTCGATGCCGGTGCCGAAGGGCAAGACGTACGCTTGGGACGCGAACTCGACCTACGTGCAGCACCCGCCGTACTTCGAGGGCATGACGAAGACGCCGCCGCCGCTCGTCGACGTACGTTCCGCGCACGTGCTGGCCTGGTTCGGCGACAGCATCACGACCGACCACATCTCGCCTGCGGGCTCGATCAAGAAGGACAGCCCGGCCGGCAAGTACCTGCGCGCCCACGGCGTCGAGCCCGACGACTTCAACAGCTACGGCGCGCGCCGCGGCAACCACGAAGTGATGATGCGCGGCACCTTTGCCAACGTTCGCATCAAGAACCTGATGGTCCCTGGTAGCGAGGGCGGCGTCACCCTGAAGAATGGCAAAGAAAATTCAATCTACGACGCTGCCATGCAATATCAGGCTGAAGGCATGCCACTGATGATTTTTGCCGGCGAAGAGTACGGCACCGGATCCAGCCGCGACTGGGCCGCCAAGGGCACCACGCTGCTGGGCGTGAAGGCGGTTGTCGCCAAGAGCTTCGAGCGCATCCATCGCTCCAACCTTGCGGGGATGGGCGTCCTGCCCTGCCAGTTCAAGGACGGTGTCGATGCCGCCACGCTGAAACTCGACGGCAGCGAAACCTTCGACCTCGAAGGCGCAGAATCCGGCATCGTCCCGCAACAGGATGTCACGCTGGTGATTCATCGCGCCAATGGCAACACCGAGCGCGTCGCGCTCAAGCTGCGCATCGATACGCCGATTGAAGTCGAATATTACAACAAGGGCGGGATTCTGCCGTTCGTGCTGGCGCAGTTGATGAGCTAACCGCGGCTGCAGGTAGCCCTGATGCCGGACAAAAAGCGGGCTGCCTGGAATCGCTCCAGGCAGCCCGTCTCACATTGACTGCTTAAAATAAAAACCGCTGCGTAAACAACCCGCTCACCTTGTCCGGCGTCAAGGGTTTGCTGACGATATATCCCTGGATTTCGTCGCAGCCCAGGTTTTTCAGAAAGGCAACCTGCTCAATCGTCTCCACGCCCTCGGCCACGACACGCAGGTTCAGTGCATGCGAAAGACGAATAATGGCGTTCGCAATTTCGGCGTCATCATTGTCCGTCAGCACATCGTCTACAAAACTCTTATCGATTTTCAGCGCGTCAATCGGCATCCGCTTCAACTGGGCCAGATTGGAGTGTCCGGTACCAAAATCATCGATATACACGTGCAGGCCGCGCTGACGCAATGCGTCGAGCATGCCGAAGGTGCGCACCGGGTTTTCCATCGCCGAGCTTTCGGTCACTTCCAGCTGTAAATACGCCGGATCCATGCCCGTGTCTTTCAGGATGGCATCAATGTCATCAATGAGGCGCGCATCGGAAAACTGGCGGGGCGACAAATTGATCGCCACCGGCGGCGGGCTCATCCCCGCGTCGCGCCAACTGATCCACTGTTCGCATGCCGCGCGTACCACCCAGCGGCCCAGCGGCATGATCAGGCCGGTTTCCTCGGCCACCGGAATGAACTGACTGGGCCAGATAATGCCGCCCGCGCGGGGAAGCCAGCGCACCAATGCCTCCAGGCCAACGACCTGTCCACTGGCCAGTTCCACTTTGGGCTGATACATCAGCGCCAGTTCGTTTCGTTCAAGCGCGTGGCGCAGGCCGGTTTCCAGGCTGAGCTGATGCTGCGCAACGGTGTTCAGCTCGTCGCTGAAATATTCAAACCCGCTGCGACGTTGCTTGGCCTGATACATCGCCAGGTCAGCCTGACGCAACAGCGTGTTGGCGTCGAGCCCATCGTCCGGGAAGACGCTGATGCCGACACTGGCACCGATGGCATAGCGCCGCTGGTCGATCTTGAACGATTCGGCCAGAGCCTTGATCAGCTTGCGCGCCACCCGGCTGGCGGCCCGCGAAGCCGGCGGATGGATCATGACGACCGCAAACTCATCGCCGCCCAGGCGGGCGACAAAATCATCGGCACGCAACTGCTCATCCAGCCGGTTGGCCACCACGCGCAGCACCTGATCGCCCACCTCGTGACCTTGCGAATCATTGATGTGCTTGAAGCGATCGAGGTCGATGAACAACAGCGAAACCTGGGACTTTTCACGCTGCGCGCGCGCCAGGGCATGGCCGAGAAAATCCTGGAAATACGAGCGGTTAGGCAAGCCGGTCAGCGGGTCGTGATTGGCCAGCATGTCGAGCCGCATCTCGGAATAGCGCCGTTCGGTCAGGGCAGCCGATACGAACAACCCTCCCAATGCCATGGTCACCATGCTGATCTGCAGCGCGAACACATCGTGCTGTGTAATGCCGCCAGCCAGGCCCCCATAAGTGACAACGGACACGCCCATTACGATGAACGCAGACAGGAAAATAGCCAGGCTCGCGCCCATGACCGAGAATCGGAGTGCCGCCCATAACACACCGGGAAGCATGACAAACAAAACGATTTCGGCAGGCCTTAAGGGGTGCATGTACTGCATCATTGCCAGCGTCAGCAGCAACATGCTGAACACCAGAACCAGCCCTTCCAGCCGCGCGGCGGAATTGGTGGGAAGCAAATCCCAACGCGAAGCGGTCAGCAGAAGGGGGGCAATCAGAAATACGCCCAACAAATTACTTAGCCACCATACCCACAAGCCTTCCATCACCCGGCTGGCAGGCAAGTCCAGAAAGAAATGCAGGCCAAGCACCCCAGCCAGCGCGCTCACTGCGGACCCTAACGGCGCCGCAACCAGTGCAAACTTGGCCACGCTGGGCACATAGTCGAGAGAGGCGCTGAAGGGCTGAAGATAGCGCGGCAAATACCCGATGATTCCCGCCCCGGCAGCCATGCCGAGCGCCAGTCTCAATGCATCTTCCGCCTGCAGCATTTGCGCATAGATTGAAAAGGATCCCAGCAACACGCCGAGCACCCCCGCCATGCCGAATCGCAGACTCGCCATGGCGCCTACGCCGGCCGCCAGCCAGACAGCGGCCGTCACATCGGTCAAATAATTTGATAGTTTGAGGCTGAGCCAGCCCATCAAGGCATAGGCCGCGGCTGTCAGAACGACAACCAGTAAAACCCCCCTGACTTCAGCGGGGGAAGGCAGCGTCAGTCGGGGCAACTCGAAAATCCGGATTACGCAGCAGGATCGAGTTCAGCACGCACCGACTCAAGTGCGTCCTTGAGTGTTTCTTCAGACAAGCCGTTGAGTTGTTCAGCCAGCATTTCTGCAGCATCAATCGTATCGGCATCATCAGGCAGACGCTCCGTATCGAGATTGGCAACAAACACGGCTGCCGCACCCGTCACCTGCAACAACTGACGACGCTCGTGCATCAGCATTTCGATTTCTTCGCGCAACAGACGGGCTTCATCTTCCCTCATGGCTTGCAGGCTCATACTTGTCTCCGGTTCTAAAAAATGACTCAGCCAAACAGGGTTAACACCCCGGTGTAGCCATATAAGCGGTTATGCGATATTTCACCATTGGCAAAAAAACCCACCAGCGGAAAATCTCCCAGGGTGTCGCGTATCAGTTCCAGTTCACGATTGGGAACCCCGAACATATGTTGACCGCGCCCCAGGCAGGAATAATACACGCCACCACGGATCGGCGCGTTCAGTTGTGCGCCGATAGCAACAAGCATCCGCTGCAAATCATCTTCGGCGGTTTGTTGATCGCGCCGACAAAACAGTAACGCGTCCCCTGTCTCGATGTATTCGCCTATCGCCACCAGATTGTTCTGTGGGTCCACGCCCAGAATATTGCGCACCAGATAGTCGCCCGTATCCGAGCCGCGCACCGGCAATCCGACAAAGATATATCCCGCCGCACGTCGCAAATCGCGCGTCAGGACTTCGCCGATTTCTTCCTTCATCACCTCCAGCGCAGGGCGATGATCCAGACTGCCGATAACGTTTTTGTTGGCCGTGGTAATCAGATGGCGCGGGCCCAGCGGCGAAACGCCTTGCGTCAATCGCGTGGCCAGTTTCACCCGCTCGCTGAAAAGCACGCCGGACAGCCCGCCACTGACGACGCCATCGCTGATCTGCACATTCTCTCCATTTGAACTCGACAGCCCCCCAACGACAAACCCGCTGGACATTTTTTCGCTCAGCCCCTCGATCAGTTCCTGAATACGGTTGTTTGAGGGATCGCCATGCACCACAGCAAAGTATTTGTCCGATGACAGGGCGTCCACATCCTGTGGGGTTCGCAACACCGGCAGCATGCTGAAATCAACCGGGTCGAACTCACCAAGCATCACCGCCATCGCCGGCTGTTCAAGAAACTCCACGCCGGTCGCACAGATCCCCACGCCCACACTGCCTGTCCAATGCGGTACACCCGTCGCACTTTTGAAAAAACCCAGAATCGCGTCGAGCTCGCCTGCGTAGGCATCCGCCACATAGAGAAACCCAAGTGTTGCGGCGGAAGGTATCGCCCCCAACTGCTTCATGCACGCCTGCGCTGCCTGCGTCCAGTCAGCGTATGTGGCGTGTGCCGATTTGAATGGAGAAGTCATAATTTCCCGGAACCATTTACGAGGAGGGGGCTGCCTTTACATGAAACAAGCGGCTGTACCAAACAGTTAATGCAATGGCGCCCCCCGTGAGGCATCAGTAGCCAGTTTTGCCGCTACTGGGCAATTCACCTTCACCGAAGAAATTCCACAATAATTGAGCGACCACTTCAGGTGCAATCACAGTGTGATGATTATGCGATTCCTGCAATGCGGTCCGCAGTTTTTTGCGCAACTCAGGATCCCCGGTCAGGTCGAAAATGATATCGATTTTCGCACCCATCGACACCACTTCAAGCGCATCCTGAAATACCGGAACCTTGCTTTGGCTAAAACCCAGCGCAACAGGCGAATCCAGATCGCGGTGCGCAACCGCAACAATTTCCACGTTGACGCGTTCTTCCTGGATTTTTTCCAGAAAATGCTCCGCAAAAACCTCACCCACTTCCCCCAGGCCCAACAGGGCCACCTTGACAACAGTGCTCATGTCACAACTCCTCATATCATCATTGTTAGAGACGGCTGTCTCGTTTATCGCTGTTCACCCACCCGACCCAAATCCTCTGAACACGGACCGGGGAATGCTGAGCGCACATGAAGCATACGGACCCGCTCAATGCATGTCGATATTGTTCAGCGCACAGAGCTCACATTCATCAAGCGGCACCCACCTGGTGAGCGGGGCGATACAATTCGAAATCAAGTGTCCGTGCGAAAATTCATGTCGAATACCACGCTCTATCCCCCCATCAACCCTTATGCCAGCGGCATGCTGACAACGACGGGGGCGCACTGCATTTATTGGGAAACCTCGGGCAACCCCGATGGCATTCCGGTGTTGTTTGTGCATGGCGGGCCGGGCTCAGGCACCTCGCCCGGCCAGCGACGTTTTTTTGACCCCGCGCGCTACCGGATCATTCTGTTTGACCAGCGCGGCAGCGGCCGCTCCACCCCGCACGGCGAGCTGACCGACAACACCACACCGCATTTGATTACTGACATGGAAGCGCTCCGGCGTGAATTCGGCATCGAAACCTGGCTGGTGTTCGGCGGCTCGTGGGGGTCAACACTTGCACTCGCTTATGCCGAGGCCCATCCTGCGCATTGCCGCGGACTGATTCTGCGCGGCATTTTCTTATGCCGGAAAAGCGAGATCGACTGGTTTCTGGATGGCATCCGTGCCTTGTTTCCCGAAGCACAGCGGCAACTGGCGGAACACATCCCCCCAAACGAACGCCATGACTTGCTTGCGGCCTATCATCGCCGCCTCGTCGATCCCGATCCGGCGGTCCACCAGCCGGCTGCCTATCGGTGGTCGACCTTCGAAGCGTCGTGCTCTACCCTGCTGCCCAATCCCGATCTGGTCTCCGCGTTTGGCAGCGAAAAAACCGCGCTTTCACTGTCGCGCATCGAGGCGCATTACTTCGTGAACGACATCTTTCTGCCCGACAACAGCCTGCTCGATAAGCTTGACCGTATTCGTCACATCCCCGCCATCATTGTTCAGGGGCGTTACGATGCCGTCTGCCCCATCGTGTCGGCCGACGAGCTGGCGCGCGCCTGGCCCGAAGCCCACTATGTGGTCGTGCCGGATTCGGGCCATTCGGCATTCGAGCCTGGCATTGCGCACGAACTCGTCGCCGCCACCGATGCCTTTGCCCAAACCGGACACTTCGCCTGAGATGACGCTCTCCCCCCATGTATTCGATGCCAATGCGGAAAACTTCAACCGCCTGGTGCTGGAAAACTCGCACAAGGGCCCGGTGCTGGTGCACTTCTGGACGCCCAAGGCTGGCCCCTGCTTCATCCTGATGCCACGGCTGGTCAAGCTGGCGGCCGAATATGGCGGCAAGTTTCTGCTCGTCATGCTGAACACCGACGACCTGCCCGAACTGGCGCGGCGTTTTAGCGTGAACTCCGTGCCCACCGTCAAATTTTTCTGGCGCGGCGAGGTCGCCCACACCATTCATGGCGCCGACCCCGACAGCAGTTTTCGTGAGGTGCTCGACCGGTTTATCGCCGGCGACGCCAACCGCGCCCATGCACTGGGCGTGGCGGCCTGGCAGGCGGGTAATATTCAGCAAGCACGCATGCTGCTCGCCAACGCAGCCATGGCCGAACCCGGGAACCTCGCCATTCCTCGCGATCTGGCCAAGCTGTTGTGGGCCGAAGGCGACGGCGAACAGGCACTGAAACTACTCAACAGTCTGCCACCGGACGCGCGTGGCGAACCCGAGATCGCCCGGCTTCACGCGCACCTCACCCTGGCCGAAACCGCCCGACTGGCGCCCCCGCTGGCCGAACTCGATGCGTTGCTGGCACAACACCCGGAAGATCTCGCTGCGCAGTTTCAGCGTGCGGCGCGTTTGCTGGCAACTGACGATTTCGCAGGGGCAATGAAAGCCTTGCTGCACATCGCTCGCACTGACCGAAACTTTCGCCACGACATCGGCCGCCTCAGCCTGCTGGCGCTGTTCGATTTGCTGGGCAGCGCCCACCCGCTGACCCGACAATACCGTCAAGCCTTGTCCGAATCCCTGCATTGAGCTTCGACCACCCTGCCTTCACGCCCTACCGGGCATTGATCCACGAACTGGCGCTGGCGTCTGCGCTGCCATCATTGGACCGACTCAACATGCTGGCGACCGCACTTGGCACAACCCAGGCTCACGGATTGCCGCTGCAGTTCATTGCCCCTGACGGCCGCCTGTCCGCACGCGAATACGAAACCCATATTCTGCAAACAGGTCAGGTACCCACTCGCCCCGACACTTGGCACGACGTGCTGAATGCGCTTGTGTGGTTGCGCTTTCCCCGCTTTAAATCAGCGCTCAATGTGGCGCATGGAGAAGCGCTCATCACTGAAATAGATAACCAACGGGGTCGCCGCCGCGATGCGATGACCGTATTGGACGAATCAGGGGTGTGGGTGATCAGCCAGGATCCGCATTTGCCCGAACTGCTGACCGCGTGCGCCTGGCAGACGCTATTCTGCGAACGCCGTCCGGACGTCGAGTCCATGATGCGTTTTGTGGTGGTGGGACATGCGCTGCTGGAAAAAGCGCTCGCGCCCTACCCCTCGATGACGGGCAAGTGCCTGATGTTGAATTCGCCGACACTCGACCCAGACTCGGTGGAACAGCAGGCCGTCAGCTCACTCCGCTTGATTGAATCGCCCCGTCAGCTCCCGCCTTTGCCGATCCAGGGCATTCCAGGATGGGATGCTGAAAACACAGTTAATGCGTATTACGCCAATCAGAAAATATTTCGGCCGCGCGGGGCGGTTTTATAACGTCCTGCAGACCAGTTTGAACAGCGGGTCGTCCGCTGTCATCGCCATCCACTCGGCCTGAACCGGACGCACCGCCTGATAATCGATCAATGCATCGTTGTCTGAAAACACCGCACGCGACAGCGTGGCGACACGCCTGGTGCGACAATCCACCATACGTTTGGCCAGAATTTCGCGCATGGGACGCTGGGTATTCGGATCAACCTGACCATCACGCAAGGCATGCCGTACACGGAAGCTCACCCGGTTAGCCGCGCGCGCAATGCTCGACAGTTCAATCGAGAGGGTTTCAGACGGCGACTCGGTCATCACCTGCCACTGCCCATTGGCCACAGCGGGACATGCCAACACGCACACCAGCACGCCGGCTACAGCGCGGATCAATTCGCCGCGGCGGGCAACTCACCTTCCGCCACCCATGCCTGCGCAGTCTCCAGCTCATCAAACTGGTTAATGTCGGCGGACATGAACAGGCGATTGATCCACATGCTCCAGGCCACCCACTGATCGCCGGTCAGAATGGCTATGCGGCCAAAATCATTTCTATGTTCGCGCGAAAACCTGAGCTCTTCCCACGCAACATCCACGCTGTAGGACAACATATCGCGCAGGTCGAACAGCACGTTGACCGTTCCCTTGAATTGAATCCCGTAGCACACCGCCTGCTCAAACTCGCGGTAATCCTCCAGCGTGAACTGGCCCATGACGGATACGGCAATCTGGTTATTATTGACATCAAGCTTGATCATGCAATTCTCCTCTGGCGAATAAGCGAACTATAGCGAATCAACGTGCGCAGGCGTAGAGGCGCGCACTGCCAGTACGCCGGCCAGCGCCACCACCGCCATGCCCATCCAGGCCTGCAGCGGCAATCGCTCGCCAAACAGCAGCACGCCATATACCGCCGAAAACCCCACGGTTGTATAGGCCAGCGCACCCACGGCAAGGGTACGTCCACGATGATAAGCACGGGTCAACGCCAGTTGCGCCAGGGTGGCCGACACCCCGATACCGATCAGCCACGGCCAGTCTTCGGCACGCGGCTGATGAAAACCCGCAACCAGCATCCATGCACCGCCGCCCAGCGTCGCCAGCAGGGTGAAATAAAACACCACCCGCCATTCCGGCTCGCCCAGCTTGCCGAGTTGCTTGACATTGACATAGGCCACCGCCGCCAGCATGCCCGAGACCAGTCCGGCCAGCGCGGGCAGCCAGTCCTGTCCCTGCACTTGCGGGCGCAGCAGTAACACGATGCCGACAAATCCCAGCAGCACCGCGCCCATCAGCCCACGCCCATGCCGCTCGTGCAGCCACCATGCGGATAACGCGGCCAGAAACAACGGCGCCGTATAGTTGAGGGTGACGGCTGTTGCCAGCGGCAATCGCGCAAGGGCATAAAAAAACAGCACCAGCGCAGTAAAGCCCGACAGGCCGCGCCAGAAATGGGCGCGCAACTGCCGCGTCACCAGCGGCGCCAGCCACTGGCGACGCGTGGACGCGATCATGACCCAGATCGAAACCAGCCCGAATGCCGATCGATAAAACACCAGTTCTGCAGGCGAGAAGGTGTTTGAAAGATGCTTGACCTGCATGCTCATGAGTGCAAAAAGTGCTGCCGCTACCAGCATCCAGCTTGATTTCATGGGAAACAGTTCATTCAATGGTCTTCATCGTGGCGGCGCGAAAAATGGGGTTCTGATAGCGGTGCGATCGCGCACCCCAGGATGACGGAAGTAGCCATCATGCCATCCTGCGGCGGCGACTGATACGGTCATGCCGGGTTGAAGCCCTGCAGCGAATGCATAAATATTGTGGATGGGCGACTGCACCGGGGAGGCGCCCCTGCTCTGAATTTGTTAAAGTAACGCGCTTTGTTTCTGCCAGATTGCATTCCATGGCCAAATCCCGCGCCGCAACGCCCCCAAAAGACTATGAATCCGCCCTGGCGGAGCTGGAGTCCATTGTCGGCGAGATGGAGTCGGGCCAGCTGCCGCTCGAAGCTTCGCTCGCTGCCTACAAGCGCGGCGCGGAATTGTTGCACTACTGTCGCCAGCAGTTGAGCGAAGCGGAGCAGCAGGTGAAGATTCTGGAGAATGGCACGCTCCAGCCTTTCAAGACTGACGACATCGATGACTGATTTTTCAGCCTGGACCCAGGCCTGCCAGGCACGTATTGAAAGCACACTGGCCGCGTGTCTTCCCCCGGCCAGCATCACCCCGCAGCGGCTGCACGAAGCCATGCGTTACGCAGTACTCGGCGGCGGTAAACGGGTGCGGCCGTTGCTGGCATTTGCGGCGGGGGAAGTGACGGGCGCCGATGCGAATCGGGTGCAACATGCCGCGGCCGCAGTCGAACTGATACACGCTTATTCGCTGGTACACGACGACATGCCGGCGATGGACAACGATGCGTTGCGGCGCGGCAAGCCCACCGTGCATGTGGAATTCGACGAAGCCACCGCGCTGCTGGTGGGCGATGCGCTGCAAAGCCTGGCGTTTGACATTCTCACCGCACAGCCGCTGTCCAGCGATCCTGCAATCCAGCTGAACATGGTGCAACTGCTGGCACGGGCCGCCGGCTCGCGCGGCATGGCCGGCGGTCAGGCGATCGACCTCGACAGCGTCGGCAAGCCGCTCGATCTGACCGAACTCGAATTCATGCACATCCACAAGACCGGCGCGCTGATCCGCGCCTCGG
>JADMKH010000045.1 GCA_018780025.1 Thiobacillus sp. | reverse complement strand
CGCATCTGCATGTTCGTCAGCCTGCCGTTTGCCACGCTCGACGGCATGAAGCTGCAGCAGGTCGTGCGCGAGATCGGAAAGACGCCATGAGTGCACAGTGTGAAGTAGCGGGGAAGCTTGCCGCTGCCGCGCCGATGAGCCTGTTCGAGCGCGGGCTTACCCTGTGGGTGGCGCTGTGCATCGTCGTCGGCGTGTTGCTGGGGCAGTGGATGCCAGGCCCGTTCCAGGCGCTGGGGCGCATGGAAGTGGCGCAGGTCAACATTCCGGTCGGCCTGCTGATTTGGGTGATGATCATTCCCATGCTGATGAAGATCGACTTCGGCGCGCTGCATCAGGTGAAGTCGCACTGGAAAGGCATCGGCGTGACGCTGTTCGTCAACTGGGCGGTGAAGCCGTTTTCGATGGCGTTGCTGGCGTGGCTGTTCATCCGTCATGTGTTCGCCCCGTATCTGCCGGCGGAACAGCTCGACAGCTACGTCGCGGGTCTGATCCTGTTGGCCGCCGCGCCGTGCACCGCGATGGTATTCGTGTGGAGCCGGCTGACCGGCGGCGATCCGTATTTCACCCTGTCGCAGGTGGCGCTCAACGACGCCATCATGATCTTCGCCTTCGCGCCCATCGTCGGCCTGCTGCTCGGGCTGTCCGCCATCATCGTGCCGTGGGATACGTTGCTGACTTCGGTGGTGCTGTACATCGTCATCCCGGTGATTCTGGCGCAGGTCTGGCGCAAGCTGTTGTTGAAGCGCGGGCAGGCGGCGTTCGACGCGACGATGGCCCAGCTCGGCCACGCTTCCATTTTGGCGCTGCTGGCGACGCTGGTGCTGCTGTTCGCCTTCCAGGGCGAGGCCATCATCGCGCAGCCGCTGATCATCGCGCTCTTGGCGGTGCCGATCCTGATCCAGGTGTTTTTCAACTCGGGCCTGGCCTACTGGCTCAACCGCAAGGTGGGCGAGAAGCACAGCGTGGCCGGCCCGTCGGCGCTGATCGGCGCGTCCAATTTCTTCGAGCTGGCGGTGGCGGCGGCGATTGCGCTGTTCGGCTTTCAGTCCGGCGCGGCGCTGGCCACGGTGGTGGGGGTGCTGATCGAAGTGCCGGCGATGTTATTGGTGGTGAAAATCGTCAACCGCAGCAAGGGGTGGTACGAAGCGGGGCACACTTCGTAGGCAGGCAAAGGCTGTGTGCCTTTGCCCCCTGACTGGGGGTGCGATTGCCTGCAATAGTGTTTGAGCGTGCCAGCTCCGGATTAAAGATCCGGAATGAATGTCCGTATTCAGTTCAGGACGCACATTCGTGCGTCCTCCCAATTTGAAAGGGTGCCTTTTTTACAAGTGATTACTTGCATGTTGTTGCAAGCCATGGCTTAGTGACTCCAGATTCATCCTGTGAAAAAAATGGCACATCAGCCCTTAAAGCCCGACGGCAAGGAAAAACGCCGCTATGCGCGGCGCGCCACCCTGCAGACCGCGCGTATTCGCATTGGCGATGGCGAGACCCTTTCGGCTGAAATCCACGATTATTGCCAAACCGGTCTATACGTCGCTTTTCTGGGTGAGGGCACGCCTGATGCTGCGATTCCTGCGCTGGTCGGCACGCCCGCGCTGGTGGAGTTCGGGGGAGAACATGCCAGCGGATTCCGGTTCAAGGGCCGTGTTAGCCGGGTTACTCCCAGCGGCGTGGGCATATTCCTCCTGGCCATGCCTGAAGAGGCATTGCAGGCCTTGCGAATGGCGAGTTCGCCCGATGCCCGGCCCGAACGCCATCGGGCTCAACATGACCTGACCCAGCCGCAGGTTCTGGCGCTCAAACTGGAATGCAGCAACCAGTTCCGCAATTTTCTCGATGCGGTCTTGCAGGATTTCTTTCAGCATGCTGTCGAGCGACTGAGCGAAGCAGGCCAGGAGGAACTGAGCTTTCTGGAACGCTCGCGTTTTGACTCTGGCGCCCAGGAACTGGCGATGCGTCGCAGCCAGATCGAAGCGAATTTCTTTAATGCGATACGGGACAGTATTCAGGAAATCAGCCCGATACCGGGTGCGCCCCGTGCCGTCCCGGAAAAAAACAAACTGGCGCTTGTCGATGAAGCCGAATTCGAGGACTGGCTGAATTTGTCGGCCATCATCAAACCAGTCGAACTGGACTTGGCGCAAGTCCTTGATGCGTTCGAGCGGCGCTACAGCCGCTTGGCCGGCTTGCCGATAGACCGGAAAAACAATCCTTTCGGCCCGGAAATGATCGGGCGCATGTTTCAGGGTGCCATTCAGGAACTGGGTTTTTCCAATGTTATCAGGACCATTTTATATAAAACGCTAGGCCAGGTTATTGGCAGTCGGGGTCTTGAGTTTTATCGGCAATTGAACCAGACATTGGCTTATCTGAAACCCGTCGAGCGACCCGACAAGGCGCGGCCCCGGGCGGCTTCGGACAAGAAACCAGCCGACGCAAAAGAAACGCCGGGGACAGACCTGGCTGAAATCGCAGACACACTCAATCAGCTGTACAAGCAAGACCCGGCTGCCAGCGCGCGGCCTGCAGAAAATGCTGAATACAGTCTGGATCGCATCCTGGCTGCGCTCAACCAGACCCAGCAACGTTTAGCCGCTGGCAAACACGCCGCGCCGGCCTCCCGCATGGGCAGTTCGGCGGGGGGGCAGGTTGGCGGGCGCCCCGCCGTGCTGCAGGTCACGGATCAACTCCAGCAGATTGCCCGTCAACTGGGCAAGCATGCCGCTGTGGTTGCCGGCGCGCAGGCAGAGGCTGCCCTGCCGCAGGCCAGCCTGCAGGAATTGTTGGCGGCCATGGATGGGTTTCCGCTGGTATCTCAGGCGGTGCCGGGCGGCGGCAAGCCGCAAGCGCTGACCGATCAGATTGGCGCGCACATTGCCCTGGCCGGGATGGATGCCAGAAGCCTGGCGCCGGATCATCGACTAATTCTGGATACCGCATCGAATCTGTTTGCACATGCGCGCGAGGATCTGGTTCCCCGTTCGGATGTGGAGACGCTGGTGAAGCGTCTGGAGCGGCCGTTGCTCAAACTGGCATTGCAGGATCCTGATTTCCCCACCCTGCCGGAGCATCCCGCCCGGCAGGTGCTCAACCTGATCGAGCAGTTTGCGGTGGCAGCGGATGATAGGGGCAAGTTTTTCGATGCCAAGCTGCAACGGTTTCTTTTTCTTCTGGTTGACCGGGTTTGTAGTCGGGCTGACGCGGATCCGGGCATTTTCGGAATGGTTTGCGACCAGCTTGAAAAGGTGTTGTTGCCGATCCTGCAGATTCGCAGAACGCGGATTGCACGCATGCAGGAGGCATGCGAAGGCCGGGAGCGCATCCGCTCAGCCCGTTCCCGGGTCAACGCGGCGCTTGAGCAGCGTCTGGCGGGGCGCGAGGTGCCCGGCATCCTGTTGCGGTTGCTGGATGCAGGCTGGCGCCAGCATCTGGTCCTGCTCGAGATGCGGCAGGGAGCGCAAGGCGAAGCCTGGGATGTCGGTCTCGCTGTGCTGGATCAGTTGCTCGACTGGCTTGGCCCGGCGCATGAGACGCTCAAACGGCCGGCCGCCGCGTCCGGAGCCTTGCTGGCCACGATCGAGCGCACGCTGGAAACGGTTAATGTGGACGCCAGCATGCTGGCTGCGTTCATGGACGAACTGGGCGAGCGTCTGACCGGTCAAACCGACCCTGCTACGCCCGGGCATGCGATGGTGCGGGTGCCGCCGGGTAGATTGGCGGCATCCGCTGGCGAGCGAATTGACCTCCATGCCGCGCATCCCCAGTTGGCGAGCCGCTTGCGTGTGGGCGAGTGGTGGGATGTCAGCATGGAGGGCCGCATGGTTCCGATGCAGTTGATCTGGACCAGTCAGCCGCCATTGACCAGTGCATTTGCCAATCGCTCTGCCACCCACAAGCTGGAACTCACCTTGCCTGAGCTTTCCCGTCACATTCAGGATGGACTCGCCAAACCGGGCAAGGATATGGATATGCCGGTGATCGAGCGTTCCGAAAATGCGTTGTTCGACGAAACCTATCAGGATCTGATGCATCAGGTCCTGCATGACTCCACAACAGGCCTGCTCAATCGCAAGGCGTTCATGCAGCGCCTGAGTTTGCTGGGTATGCCGGAGCAGGCGGACCGGGCGCACGTTGTCGGCATCATCGAGTTCGATCAATTCCGCATGATTTACAACACCTGCGGCGTGGAAGCCGTTGAAGACCTGGCACGCAAGCTGGCCAATGAGGCACGCGAGAAAATCGGCCCGGATGCCGTCCTGGCTTCCTTCCGCGACGATACGCTGGCTATTCTGTTGCAGAACTGCAGTCGGACAGGGGGGTGCGAGGCGATCGACCTGCTGCTCGGTCAAATGAAGGACTATCATTTCCAGCATGAGCAGCACAGCTACAGCATCGGCTTCAACCTCGGCGTCACCGAGTTTTCGCCGGCCCAGCTGGGTGCCGTAGACGCGATCCGGCGTGCGGATTCTGCCTGCATCACGGCAAAATCGCTGGGCCGCAACCGGATGCAGATATACGAAGAGGCCAGTCCCCAATTGCAATCCCAGGAATCCCTGATGGACTGGGCCGGGCGCATTGATTCCTTCCTCAATGGCAACGGGCTGCATTTGCGCTGCCAGCAAGTGATGCCGGTTGGGGCTGGCAGCCCCTTGCTGCCTTACTACGAAATTCTGTTGGGCATCGAGGATGAAAACGGGCTTGAAATCAACCCCATGCACTTCATTCCTGCCGTCGAGCGCTTGCAGCGTGCCCATGAAATTGACATCTGGGTGATACGGAATGTGTTCGACTGGATTAGGGTGAATCAGGAGAAGTTCGTGTCTCTGGGCGGATTGGCGATCAACCTGTCTGCGATGTCTCTCAGCAGCCCCGAGGTCATGCGATTTTTGCAGGACGTGCTGCCAACAAGCGACTTCCCCACCAACAAAATTACCTTTGAAATTACTGAAACCGCTGCAATTGGGAGCTACGGTGCCGCACAGGACTTTATCCGTGAAATTCGCCGCTATGGCTGCAAGTTTGCACTCGATGATTTTGGCAGCGGCTTTACATCGTATGCCCACCTGAAAAACCTGCGCACGGATTCCCTCAAGATCGACGGCAGTTTCGTCAAGGATATGCTCAATAACCCCGGCGACTATGCCATGGTCAAATCGATGAACGACATCGGCCACTCGCTTGGACTGCGCACCGTGGCCGAGTATGTGGAGTCGCCCATGATCCTGCACGCACTGCGCGAGATTGGCGTCGATTATGCGCAGGGCTATGCCGTTCACAAGCCGTGTCGCATCGACGAAATCTTGCGGTATGAGTCGGAGTAGGGATGGGGGGATGCCGGAAAGAAAAAACGCCGCGTTCAAGCGGCGTTTTTAGTGTGTGGTGCCCCCTACATGAATCGAACATGTGATTGATGATTACGAATCAACTGTTATACCACTTAACTAAGGGGGCGACTGCCATCAGCAACATCAAGCAACGATATCAAAATGACATCAATTTTTTACCGTTTCATAACGCCTGCGCCGCTTGACTCACTGAGCTGCGCCGGTAAAAAACAGGCCGCATTATAGCGGATTCGCTTCAGCTTGTGGCTTTCAGAGCGCGGCTTTCAGGCGGCTCACCACCTTTTTCTGTCCGATCAGTTCCAGCGTGGCGTCGATTGCCGGGGTCTGCGGTTCGCCCGTCACCAGCACGCGCACCGGCATCGCCAGCTTGGGCATTTTGAGGCCATGCGCCGCGAGCGTTTCCTTGAATGCGGCGCTGATGGCGCTGCGTTCCCAGCTTATGTTTTCCAGGCGAGAGGCCAGTTCGGCCAGCGCAGGCAACACCTCGGGCGTGACGTGTTGCGCCAGCAGTGCGGGCGTGGGGTGCAGGGTACGGTAAAACAGCGTGGCGGCATCGGCCAGTTCTTCGATCGTGGCAGCGCGTTCCTTGACCAGCGCGCATACCGCAGCGAGATCGGGGCCGTCGTCCGGGTTGCCGCCGTTGCGAATCAGGAAGGGACGCGTCAGATCGGCCAGCCGCGCATCGTCGGCCGCTTTGATGTAATGCTGGTTGAGCCAGCGCAGCTTTTCGGTGTTGAACTGCGCGGCTGACGGCGTGATGTGATCGAGATCGAACCACTGCACGAACTGTTCACGGTCGAAAATCTCGGCATCGCCGTGCGACCAGCCAAGCCGTGCGAGGTAGTTGATTACTGCCTCGGGCAGGTAGCCGTCCTCGAAATACTGCATCACCGATACGGCGCCGTGGCGCTTCGACAGTTTGGTGCCGTCGTCGCCGAGGATCATCGACAGGTGCGCGTACTGCGGCACCGGCGCGCCCAGTGCCTTGAGGATATTGATCTGGCGTGGGGTGTTGTTGACGTGGTCGTCGCCGCGTATCACGTGCGTGATCTGCATGTCCCAGTCGTCCACCACCACGCAGAAATTGTAGGTGGGCGTGCCATCGCCACGGGCGATGACGAGATCGTCGAGTTCGCTATTGGCAAACTCGATCGTGCCTTTCACCAGGTCTTTCCACGCCACGTTGCCTTCGGTTGGATTCCTGAAGCGCACCACCGGTTCGATACCGGAAGGAGGCGTCGGCAGGGTCTTGCCGGGCTCGGGGCGCCAGCGGCCGTCGTAGCGTGGCTTTTCGCCGCGCGCACGTTGCGCTTCGCGCATGGCATCAAGCTCTGCGGGGCTGCAATAGCAGGGATAGGCCAGGCCGCTTTCGAGCATCTGCCCAATCACCTGCTTGTAGCGATCCATGCTTTGCATCTGATAGAACGGGCCTTCGTCGTGCCCCAGGTCCAGCCAGGCCATGCCGTCGAGAATCGCCTGAACCGCCTCGGGGGTTGAACGCGCCACATCCGTATCTTCGATGCGCAAAATGAACTGACCGCCGTGATGACGCGCAAACGCCCACGAAAACAGCGCGGTGCGGGCGCCGCCAATATGCAGATATCCAGTGGGAGAGGGAGCAAAACGAGTGCGGATCATGTCAAGGCCGGGCAACAAAAGCCGCTATTTTACGCGGCTGTGTTTAAATCGGTCGCCAGCCTTAAAATTGACCTGGGATACTGGGATGTGGTTTAATTCGCGCCGCTTCGGGCAGTTAGCTCAGTGGTAGAGCACTGCCTTCACACGGCAGGGGTCACAAGTTCGAACCTTGTACTGCCCACCAACCCGAACACGCTAAAACAAAGGACTTACGATGACGTAAGTCCTTTTTGTTTGGCTCTTTCACCGTTATGTGTTGTTCCTTGGCAAACGCCCTGGAATCACAGGCTATCCGTAGGTCGGGAACACTTTCCCGACATCCCCGCACATTCCCGCCCGTTGCGTCGGGAAAGTGTTCCCGACCTACGGCATCAATGCGGTCAACACATAACAGTGAAAGAGTCTTTTGTTTTGCAGGCCGTCCGTAATATCCACATTCACTGATCAGGTGTGGCCGTTCAGCGTTTCCGGCGAACGGTTTCCCTGCTCGACACTCCAGCCTGCTCTTGCGTGAGGGGCGCCCCCGCGGTCTCTTTCACGTCATCGCAGCGTCATGGCAGGACGGCGCGCGGGCGGCCCTGTGCATCCAGTGCGACGTAGGTGAAGCTGGCTTCCGCCACGCGTTCCTTGTCATGGCTGCTGCGCATGCGTTCGGCGTCGACCTCGATGCGGATGCGGATGGACGTGTTGCCGATGTGTTCCAGTTGCGCCCAGCAGCTCACCAGATCCCCCACCAGCACCGGTTTGATGAACTGAAAGTGATTGACCGCGACGGTGGCGACGCGACCCGATGAAATTTTAACGGCCAGTGTCGAGCCCGCCAGATCAACCTGGCTCAGCAGCCAGCCGCCAAAAATGTCGCCCGCGGCGTTGGTGTTTTCCGGCATCGCCACCACCCGGCAGGTGAGTACACGTTCATGGGTTTCAGTGTCCTGCATAGAGGGCATCCACCTTGTCTTGATAACGCTTGAGAATCACGCTGCGCTTGAGTTTGAGGGTGGGGGTGAGCAAACCGTTTTCCACGCTCATGGCTTCGTCCAGCAAGGCCACGCCAGCGAGTCGGGCGTAGCCGGGAAGGTCGTGCAGGCAGGGCTGAAGCTGCTCCAGCACATGGCGGCATATCTCCGGATTTTGCGCCAGGACGCTATCGTCGGTTTCTGGCAGATGCAGTGCGCGCGCAATCCGGGCGAGGGCATCCGGCTTGGGTACGACCAGCGCGGTCAAAAAGGACCTGCCATCGCCGACGACCATGACTTGCTCCAGCAGCGGGCAGGCAGCCAGTGACTGTTCGACATCGGCAGGCGACACTTTCTCGCCGGTGGACAGCACCAGAATCTCTTTCAGTCGTCCGGTAATCGTGATGTGGCCGCGCGGCCCGATCCTGACCTGGTCTCCGGTGTGCAGCCAGCCGTCGGCATCGATCATCGCGCGGGTGGCTTCCGGACTCTTCCAGTAGCCCAGCATCAGTGCAGGGCTGCGGGTGAGGAGTTCATCGTGTTCGCCGAGTTTGACCTCGATACCGGGCAAGGCGGGGCCCACGCTGGTGGGTTCGTTGTCTTCCAGCCGGTTGACCGAAATCACCGGGCTGGTTTCGGTGAGGCCGTAACCCTGAAGGATGTCGATGCCCAGCGCGATGAATGTCCGGCTGATATCCGCCGGCAAAGGGGCGCCACCGCTGATGGCAAAGCGCAGATTCCCGCCCAGCCTGGCGCGAATTTTGGCGCCAACCAGATGGTCCAGCACCGGCTGAAGAACCAGCCCGGGCGACCAGGGCGCGCGTCCCTGGCGATGCTGGAAAGCCTGCCAGCCCAGCTCCACCGCTTTGGCGAAGAGCTTCTGGCGTATCGCTGGCGCACTGGCAAGCGCTTCATGTATGCGGCCATGAACGCGTTCGAATATGCGTGGCACCGAAATCAGGATGGTTGGCTTCACCGTCACCAGGTCTTCTGCCAATTGTGGAATCGAACGGGCAAAGGCCACGCTGCATCCCGAGACAACGGGCAGGTAATAACCGATGCTGCGTTCCAGCATGTGCGATAGCGGCAGGAATGACAGCATGCGGTCATGCGAATAAACCGCCACGGATTGCAGGCCGGCTTTGACGTCAAACAGAATGTTGCGGTGCGACAGCATCACGCCCTTGGGGCGCCCGGTGGTGCCGGATGTGTAGACCAGCGTGGCCAGGTCACCGGCGTGGGTGATGCCATCAATGGCGGCGGTGGCGTCTCTGGGTAGCCATGTGTCGGCAACTTTCAGACTGTTCGGCCCGGCCGTCAACGGCGAAAGCGAAATGATGGCGTCAAGTGTGTCGAGTGTGGAGCGGATGGTTTGCAGCGTATCCCAGTGTTCTTGCCCGCCGATCAGCAATGCGCGGCATCCCGAGTCTTTCAGAACCCAGTCGATGTTGTCGGCGCGATCGCTGGTATAGAGTGGAACCGTCACCAGACCGAGCCCGATTGCCGCCTGATCAAAAATGATCCATTCGCGGCAATTGCCGAGCATCAGCGCAACCCGTTCGCCCGGGCGAAGATTCAGCGTTTTCAATGCGGCTTGCCAGCGCGACACGTCATGTGCAGTGTCTTGCCAGGTGAATTTGCACCAGCTCTGGTCGACGGGATCATGCTGCAAATAGGCCACTGCATTGGGCGTTCGCCGCACACGAATGCGAAACACGCCATCGAGCGTTGAATCATCCGTGATGTCGATGCCGTCGCTCATCTGCAATTGAATGGCAGGACTGGGTGTGTTGGCTTGGGCGGAAAAAGGCAGATTGAAACTGGCTATGTTGATCATGGTTTTTCTCCTGTCAGCGTTTCCCATCCGGAATCAGGCTGGAAGCGTGTTCCAAACTGCGCATGCAACTTATTCAGACGGGCAAGCAAGGCGGCAGCGCCGGCATGTTCAATTGCCTGCATGGGTCCGCCTTTGAAAGGCGCGAAGCCGGTGCCGAAAATCACGCCTGCGTCGAGCTCGTCGGCATTCGCGACGACTCCTTCGCGCAGGCAGGCCAACGCTTCGTTGAGCAGGCGCAGCATGATGCGGTCCTGTTGTTCGGCGGTGTAATCCGCTGATTCGCCGCGCTGTGCACGACACTTTTCCCAGCGGTAGTAGCCCTGTCCGCTCTTGCGGCCCAGATGGCCGGCGTCGACGTGTTTTTGCAGCGAAGCCGGCACCTCGTTCTTCAGCAGTGCGGCCATCTTTCCGGCAACCGACAGGCAGATATCCAGGCCAACGGTATCGGCCAGTTCCACCGGCCCCATCGGCATGCCGTAATAGGTTGCGGCGCGGTCGATGGCGTCGGGCGCCACGCCTTCTTCCACCAGCATCACCGCTTCGAGCAGGTAGGGTATGAGAATGCGGTTGACCAGGAAGCCCGGGCTGCTCAGCACCCGCAGCGGCAGCTTGTTGAAATGGCGCGCAAAGGCCAGCGCCTGTTCGACCACAGTCGGGTCCGTGTGCGGACTGCGCACGATTTCCAGCAGCGGCATTTTTGCCACCGGATTGAAGAAATGCAGGCCGACGAGTCTCTCGGGGTTAGGCAAGCTTGCGCCCAGCACTTCCAGCGGGATGCTGGAGGTGTTGGTGGCCAGTAGCGCGCCGGGTTTCATCCGCGGCAACACCTGCGCGAACAGTCCCTGCTTGGCGGCCACGTCTTCGATGATGGCTTCGAGCACGACATCGGCCTTGGCCACGCCGTCGCCGCGCGCGTCGGGTATCAGGCGGTCGAGCGCGTCGGT
>JADMKH010000097.1 GCA_018780025.1 Thiobacillus sp. | reverse complement strand
GTCGGCAAAGTATTGCCGACCTACACATGCAATCCCGTTTAATGCGTGCCGGATCGATAGTTGCCTGCGCGTTGAGCCATCATTAAAAACACCGGGTAGTCCTGCGCCCTCATCTCGCGTTCCTTGGTGATCGTGAATACTGTTTGAAACTGAGGATCAGCAAATCCGGCCAGTGCTGTGCGCCGGCCGAGATCGGCCTGATCGAAGCCGTGGTGTACGTCCGCCTCCGGGCCGTGGAAGGAGCCGTCTTCCTGGTCGAGGTCTGCGATGCACAGATAGCCACCGGGATTCAGCAGGTCGTGGAAGATGCGCAGGATGAGGTCGGTGTCGGGCACATGATGCAGTGTCATCGCAGTGACGATCAGGTCGAAGCGCTGCGCCGGCGGCGGATCGGTGAGCAGGTCGAGCTTTATTGGTGTCATGTGGGTCACGCCTTGTGCGGCGATTTTTTCTCTCACCACATCGAGCATCCCGCTCGAACTGTCCGCAAGCAGGATGTCGCCGAGCGCATCCTTGAGCGGAAATGAAAGCAGGCCGGTGCCGCAGCCGTAATCGAGGGCGCTCATGCTTGGGTGCAGGGGGACGGCTTTGCGGATGGCCTGCGCAATTTTTAGACCGCGTTCCTGGAATACCGGGTTGTCGTCCCATTGGCGGGCTTTGCTGTCGAAGTGGGTGGCGTCGAGTTGGGTCGGTTGGGTGGTGGTCATAGGGCTCGAAGGAATGAATGACTCACGGCTGAATCAGTGAATGAGGTGGGTTGAAAAATGCGCGTTAGTTTTCAATTTTGCAGCACAGCCGCCCAGCGTGTCAGTTTTTCTTCAAAAGGCATGGCGGCATGGGCAGGGCTGGTGGACGGAAGCGTTTCGGCGCGGATGGAACGGGTTTCGGTTGGTAAACCGGGCAGCACCAGCCGCCGGTAGAGGTCGGCCGCCTTGCTGCCGTTGAAGCAGACCAATCCGATGCCAGGATGGGTTTCAATAAACGCGGCGATGTCATTCGGCACCACGCTGGAATGCACGATCGAGGTGTCGAGGCTTCCCGGCCGTTGCGCAGCGGCGCACACATCCCACAGCGCGATCCCGTTCTGGACCAGGCGTTGCGCGCGTTCCGCGTAGGGCAAGTCCGGGCCTGCGCCAAAGAGCCGCCCCATGATTTTCCAGAATGCATTGTGGGGATGGGCGTAGTACTGCTGCCGCTGGAGCGAAATCTGTCCGGGCAGGCTGCCGAGGATCAGCACCCGTGCGTGCGCGTCGGCGATGGGAGGGAAGCAGGTGTCATGCATGGGTTAAAGCGAACGTTCAAAACCCGTCAGCCGCACCTCCACGCTGAGCGACAGTGCCGTCAACGCAGCGGCCTCCGCGCGGCCTTCGGCCTTGGCGCGGTAGAGATGCGGCGTCATCGTCAGCAGATCGGCAATCTGCTCGGCGCGGGTCAGTTTTATGGAGAAGCGAACCGTTTCTGTTGGCAGGCGGCTAAAGCCTTCCGGTGTTTGCATCTCGGCCGTGCGTTCCGGTTTCAGGCTGGGGTAAATGATTTCGCGCAGTTCGCGCAGATGATCGGGCCCGGCATCGACCTGCAACAGCTGGCCGCCCGGCTTCAGCACCCGCGCAAACTCCGCATACACCGGAAAGCCGAACATGCACAGCACGCGATCCAGCGTGCCCGGCAGCACCGGCAGGTTGGCGTTGCTGCCCACCACCCAGT
>JADMKH010000190.1 GCA_018780025.1 Thiobacillus sp. | reverse complement strand
TGTTGAGTTCGCCGCGCGCCATTTTCTGCATGATGTTGAGCGGGAAGCTGCTCTGCCCGTCGCAGACGCTGCGAAGGGCGGCGATCACCTGGTCGGGCTCGCTGGACTTGATGACATAGCCATCGACACCGGACGAAATCGCTTCGGAAATTTCTTCGTCAGAATCGGCAATGGTGAGCATGATGACCTTGATGCCCAGGTCACGCAGGTCGGAGACGAGGTCCAGCCCATCAGCATCCGGGAGTGAACGGTCGAGCAGTGCCGCGTCGGCGCGGTTGCCTGCCGCTATCCAGGTGCGCAACTCGGCGGCATTGGCCATCTGTGCGGTCAGATTCAAGTCAGGTTCCTGCTCGATGTAGCCCGCCACTCCCATGCGTAATAGTGGATGGTCGTCGATAAGAATAATGTTCAAGGGGGTGGGCATTTTTTCTCCGCAACTTTATATATGTGCTGATTAAGTGGGCAAGCCGCGGGGCTTGCGAGGTGCTTTCTCGAATAGCGCATCATAAACCGGATTCGGCAGCCATTTCAGTAAACGCGCGACCCAGGCCATCTGCCACGGGATCACGGTATAGCCCCGGCGTAACTGAATGCATCGCGCAACCTTGATGGCGGCAGTCTGGGCGGATAGCTTGAACGGCATGGCATACGGGTTGACCCGCGTCATCGGCGTATCGATATAACCCGGGGCAACCGTGACGACCGCGATCCGGCGCGATTTAAGTTCGAGCCGCAGTGCCTCGAGGTAAACCGTGGCCGCCGCTTTTGACGCCGAATACGCACCGCCGCCCGGAAGGCCGCGTATGCCGGCTACGCTGGAAATGGCACACAGCACGCCCTGATTAGATTGCATGGCGGCGATAAAGGGCTGAAAGGTGTGCACCAGCCCCAGCACATTGGCGTCCATTACCGCGCGGAAAATCGGCGCATCAGCGGCCGCTTCGGTGAGTGTGCCCACGCTGATGCCTGCGGCCGCGATCACAATATCCGGTGTACCCACCTCGTCGAGAAAAGCCTTTGCTGCGTGCTGCATGGCTGCAGCGTCGCGAACATCGGCTTGATAGAGGTGTGCGTCGAGTCCGGCAGCGGTGGCTTGCAAGCCGGCCAGTCGGCGCCCGGCGAGGCCAAGCCGGGCGCCTTGTGCGCCGTAATGCTGTGCCAGCGCTGCGCCCAGTCCGGAACTGGCACCGGTGATAAAAACCCGCAGGGGTTGATTCATCGATCCGGGGTGGGCGAGGCAGTCAACCTGAGGCGAGGCTTACTTGCGACGGCGCTCGGCGCGCGCTTTGTCGATGAGCTGGTCGAGAATTTCGAACAGGCGCGGTTCGCTCTGCGCCATCGACATCGAGGTGGCGTATTTGCCGTCGATGATGAAGGCCGGAACGCCGGTGATGGCGTAAGCGGTGGCGAGCTTGCCGCCCTGCAATGTCTTGGATTGGGTTGAGAAGGAGTTGTAGATAGTTTCAAACTTCTTGCGGTCAACGCCTTGCTTTGCGACCCAGCCACCCAACACGGCGGGGTCGTTGAGGTTGATGTTCTCGATATGGTAGGCGTCGAACACCTTGTTATGCAGGCGGTCGAGCAGACCCATCTGCTCCAGCGTGTAATAGGTTTTGGCGGCGGGCGCCCAGTCGTCGCGGAACACGGCGGGTACACGGCGAACCTGCGCGTCTTTGGGCAGCTTTTTCAGCCAGGTATTGAGCGCAGGCTCGAGCTGAAAACAATGCGGGCAGCGATACCAGAAGAATTCCAGCACTTCGATTTTTTTGCCGGTTGCAACAGGCTGCGGGTCTTTCACGCGGGTGTAGTCGTGGCCTTCAAAAATGGCGTCCGAAGCAGCATAGGCTGAAAAGGAAAAGACAGCAGCGGCGACCAAGGCCAGTGTGCGGGTAAACATCAAGGCATCTCCTGAGGGGGGGGAACTTCTTTGACCAGCGTGGCCGGGATATTGTTCTGCGTTAACAGCGCTCGAGTGCGGTTAATTTCGTCCATCTCGCGAAAAGGTCCGACGCGCACCCGGTGGAACACGCCGAGGTCGCCGCCGAGGTCGCGGGTCTGAATTACCGTTTCGATACCCAGCAAAGCCAGTTGCGCCTTCAGGTTGTCGGCATCAGCCGGATTCTGGAACGCGCCCGCTTGAAGGTAATAGTGTGTTTTGATCGCAGCCGGTTGAGGCGAGGGCGGTGCTTCGCTGGTTGCGTCACTCGGCAGCATTTTATAAAAATCGAAGCTCGGCGCCGTCTCGGGTGTGGCTGGGGTCGTGGTCTGGGGTTTGGGCGGCACGGTCAGGTCGGGAGCAGACGACTTGAACGGGTTGTTGCCGGTGATCCACAAGGCCACGCCGACAGCGAGCACCGCGCCGACAATGAGGCCGATGAGGACGCCACTGAAAACGGTTCCTTGCTTGCGGGGATAAGCGCTGCCCGCGCGGTCGGTTCTTCGGGAGCTGGATTTCGCCATGACTACATTTTCTCCGGTGCGGATACGCCGAGCAAGGCCAGGCCGTTAACAATCGTAATGCGGGTGGCGTCGGCCAGCGCCAGTCGGGCGAGCCTGGTGGCGGCATCGTCGACCAGGAATTTTTCGGCGTTGTACCAGGCGTGGAAATCGCCCGCCAGGGTTTGCAGGTAATGGACCAGCAGATGCGGTGCCAGTTCGCGCGCGGCGGCGGCGACGGTTTCCGGGTATTCGGCGAGGCGCTGCATCAGCGCGGTTTCGTGCGATGCGATCAGCGGCGCGAGGTCGGCGTTGTCGAGCGTGGCAGGGTCGCCGCCCCATTCCTCGAACACGCGACAGATGCGCGCATGCGCGTATTGCACGTAGTACACCGGATTGTCGTTATTTTTGGCGAGCGCCAGATCGATGTCGAACATGTATTCGGTATCGGCCTTGCGCGACAGCAGGAAGAAGCGCACCGCGTCCTTGCTGGTCCAGTCGATGACGTCGCGCAGGGTGACATAGCTGCCCGCGCGTTTGGAGATTTTGACTTCCTCGCCGCCGCGCATCACGCGCACCATGGTGTGCATCAGGTAGTCCGGATAACCCAGCGGGATGCCGACGTCGGCGGCCTGTAGTCCGGCGCGCACGCGGGCGATGGTGCCATGGTGGTCGGTGCCCTGAATGTTGATGGCGCGGTCGTAGCCGCGCTCCCACTTGGCGATGTGGTAGGCCACGTCCGGCACAAAATAGGTAAACGTGCCGTCGGATTTTTTCATCACACGGTCTTTGTCGTCGCCGTAATCCGTGGTGCGTAGCCACAGCGCATTGTCCTGCTCGTAGGTCTTGCCGGCGTCGATCAGCTTCTGCACCGTCGCCGCCACACGCCCGCTGGTATACAGGCTCGACTCCAGATAATAGTTATCAAAATGCACCGAAAACGCCTTGAGGTCGAGGTCCTGCTCATGGCGCAGGTAGGCCACGCCGAACTGGCGGATCGAATCCAGATCGTTGATATCCCCCGACGCGGTGTATTCGCGGTCGTCCGACTTTACTGTTTTGCCGGCCAGAAAATCCGTCGCGATGTCGGCAATGTAATCGCCGTTGTAGGCCGACTCCGGCCACTCGGCATCGCCCGGCTTCAGGCCTTTTGCCCGCGCCTGCACGCTGTTGGCCAGCGTCTGGATCTGCACCCCGGCATCGTTGTAATAAAACTCGCGGTAGACCCCCCAGCCTTGCGCTGCGTACAGATTGCAGATCGCGTCGCCGAGCGCGGCCTGGCGGCCGTGGCCCACATGCAGCGGACCGGTGGGGTTGGCGGAAACGAACTCGACCAGCACCTTGTGGCCTTTGCCGGCATCGCCGCGGCCGAACTGCGCGCCTGTCGAGCGGATCTGCGGCACCAGGCTGTGCCACGCAGCAGGCGCGAGGTGAAAATTGATGAAGCCGGCGCCGGCGATTTCCGCCTTCGCAATCAGCGGCGATTTTGGCAGCGCGTTGAGAATCATCTGCGCCAGCTCGCGCGGATTTTTTTTCAGCGGACGCGCCAGCTGCATCGCGGCATTACTGGAAAAATCGCCATGAGCCGAATTTTTCGGGCGTTCGATTTCGAGGCTTACCGGTGCGTCGGGCGCCACCGTTTCGAGGGCGGTGCCGATTAGCAGGGCGATCTGGTCTTTAAGCGGATGGGTGTTGGACATGGGTACAAAGCGGGGCGGTGAACGCGGGACCGCAGTGCTCAATAAGGTAGCCAGCGATTATAAGCGCCGCGGGCAGGGCATCAAAACGACCACGGCGAATACTTCATGGCTTAGCGTTGCCCCAAGTGGTTTTTCCTTGTCACCCCTATCAAGTGGACGCTGACAACCCCCGCTGGGTTGCCAGCACCAGCACAGGCATTCAAGCGGCTTTCTGCTGCTTGTATTCAACCCACTTGGCGGCCTGTTCGTCCCAGTCGTCGCCACGGAAGTAAGGATTGGAGCGCGGCGCGCTGATCATGTTGGGGTCAACCGGGATATCCATGCCTTCGAGGAAGTTGGCGAGGCCGATACGCTCGATCATTTCACCGGTACGCTCATGCTCCAGCGCGTTTTCAGCGAAGAAGCCGAGAATGTTGGCCGCCAGTTCGTTGAGCTTGTCGAAGTCTTCGTTAGTTTCCAGTTTCATGAACGGAATAATCACGCTGCCCATGGTCGCGCCAATTTTCAGCACGCCTTTGCCGCCCACCAGAATCGACACGCCCTTGTCGTTGCCGGGCAACAGGCCACCGGGGATGACGTTCAGGCAGTGCATGCAGCGCACGCAGTTCTTGTTGTCGATGCACAGGGTGTTGCCGTCGCCCAGATGGGCAACCGACTGATGCGGATTGGCCGCCACGTTATCTGACGCCACCAGCGTGATCGCCTGGGTCGGGCACTTGCTGATCACGTCATTGACCAGATCGGACATGCCGTGTGCCTTGTAGTAATCCTGAACCTGCGCTTCGTTGACGCGGATGTTGTCGCGCCAGGTGCCGATGGTCGCCATGTCGGAACGCTGAATCGCGTTGACGCAGTCGTTCGGGCAGCCGGAAAACTTGAACTTGAATTTGTACGGCAACGACGGACGGTGCATGTCGTCGAGGTTGTTGTTGATGACGGTGCGCAGCGCGCGGGCTTCGTCGTAGCAGGACATTTCACAGCGCGCAGCGCCGACGCAGGACATCGAGGTGCGCAGCGCGGGACCGGCGCCACCGAGGTCGAAACCCATCGCATTCAGGCCGTCGAAGGCTGTTTGCACATTCTCGGTACGGATGCCCTGAAACATGATGTCGCCGGACTGGCCGTGGAAGGCGATCAGGCCGGAACCGCCGCTGTTGACCCAGACATCACAGAGTTTGCGCAGCAGGTCGGAACTGTAGTGCATCCCGGCGGGCGGCTGCACGCGCAGGGTATGGAATTCAGCCGCCTCGGGAAACAAGGGCTTGCCGTTTTCATCCTTGAGTTCGGTAAAGCGCGGAATGATGCCACCGCCATAACCGAACACGCCAACGGTGCCGCCTTTCCAGAAACCCTTGCGGGTTTCGTAGGAGGTTTCCAGTTGACCCATCAGGTCAACCATCATGTTGTTATCTTGCGCCAGACGCTTGAGGCCGGTGACGAAACTGGGCCACGGGCCGCTTTCAAGCTCGTCGAGCATGGGGGTGGGGTGGGGAGTACGTGTAGACATGGCTATCTCCAGGAAATAGAAGATAAACATCAGTGTAGACAATTCTTGAGTATTTTGCTCGGGATTGCCCGAGCTGGCATCGACAACTATTCGAGTTTTAAAACACCAGCGGATCCACATCGAGCGACCAGCGTGCTACGCGCGGCTTGATCGTATCGAGCAGCGGTCGCCAGTCGCGTACGCAGGCCTGCAAGGCTTGCCGTGAGGCCGACTGGATCAAGAGCTGCGCACGTTCCAGATTGGCGACGCGTGCCATCGGTGCGGGGGTGGCGCTGAAGACGCTGACCTCGGAACTGGCGGGCGCCAGCGCGGCGGCGCGGTGCAAAAAGGCCAGCGCGGCGTCCATGGTTTTGGCTTCGGCGCGCAGCAGCACTTGCCGGGTGAGGGGCGGCAGGTCGAGTTGCTTGCGTTCGGCCAGCAGTTCGCGCGCATAACCGGCGTAGTCGTGGCGCTGTAGATAGCGGAACAGGGGATGGTCGGGGAAGGCGGTCTGGATCACCACGCGGCCGGGTTTGTCGGCGCGGCCGGCGCGGCCGGAGACCTGCATCAGCTGGGCGAACAGGCGTTCGGTGGCGCGAAAATCGGGACTGTAGAGCGCGCCGTCGGTGTCGAGGATCAGCGCCAGCGTCATGTTGGGAAAATCGTGGCCCTTGGCCAGCATCTGGGTGCCGACCAGGATGTCGACCGCGCCGCCATGCACGGCTTCGCCGAGTTCGGCCCATGCGCGCGGGCGCATGGTGTCGCGGTCGATGCGGCGGATGCGTGCGGCGGGCAGCAGGGCGGTGAGCGTTTCTTCCAGCCGTTGGGTGCCCTGGCCGAGGGGTTTGAGATCAGGATTGCCGCAAGTCGGGCATTCGGTCGGGATGCGGGTTTCGAGGCCGCAGTGGTGGCATTTCAGGCGGCGGGCATGGCGATGGAACACCAGCCGCGCCGAACAGCTCGGGCAGGGCGATACCCAGGCGCAACTGGGGCAATACAGCGCCGGGGCATAGCCGCGGCGGTTGAGAAAAACCAGGCTCTGCTCGCCGCGCGCCAGCGTGTCGGTCAGCGCCTGCAAGGCGGGGCGGGTGAGGCCGTTGTCGACCGGGATGTGCTTGAGGTCGACCAGTTCGATGTCGGGCAGGCGTGCCGCGCTGACCGCGCGCAGTTTCAATTCGATCAACTGGTAGCGGCCGGCCAGCGCGTGGGCATAGCTTTCCAGCGAGGGCGTGGCCGAGCCGAGCACCACCGGTACCTTGTGCTGTTTGCCGCGCGCCACAGCGACGTCGCGCGCGGAATAGCGCAGGCTGTCCTGCTGCTTGAACGAGGCGTCGTGCTCCTCGTCCACCACGATCAGGCCCAGTCGCGGCAGAGGCGCGAATACCGACAGCCGGGTGCCGAGCAGCACGTCGCAGTCGGGCGCGGCGAGCCAGTTTTTCGTGCGCGCGCCCTCGGCCAGGCCGCTGTGCAGGGTGGCAATGCGGCGGCCCGGAAAGCGGTTGCGGAAATGCTGTTCCAGTTGCGGGGTGAGGGCGATTTCAGGTATTAGCATCAAGGTCTGCCGGCCGCGCGCCAGCACCGCGTCGATCAGGCGCAGATATAGCTCGGTCTTGCCGCTGCCGGTGACGCCGTGGATCAGATGGACGCCGAACCGGGTCAGCGCGGGCAGCAGGCGATCGAGCGCAGTTTGCTGTTCAGGGGTGGTCGGGTGGGCCGTGGCGGTCTGTGGCGTGCGGGCTGCCGGCGGCGGCGTTCGTGTCCATGCCGCCCAGCCCGCCGCTACCAACGCGGCGGCGTGGCGGCCCTGTTTCTGTTCGCGCACACTTTCGCGTGCCCATGGCGCCAGCCGCAAGGAATCGAGCAGCGCGTGTTGCGCCTTGGCGCGGGCAGGCGGTGCTGCCATCTGGCCAGCCTCGGTCAGCATCAGCCAAGGCGTGTCTGCGACAAACGGCGTGGCGTTGCGCAGCCGCGGCGGCAGCGTGGCCAGCAGAATTGCTCCCAGCGGATAGTGGTAATAGTCGGCGCAAAACTGCGCCAGACGCAGGGTGTCGGGCAACATGGCGGGGCGGTCATCCAGCACGCGGATCACATCGCGCAGCTTGGCCGTATCAATGGCACTGTCAGCTGACTGGCCCAGCGCTACCCCGACCTGATGGGTGCGACCAAATGGCACCTCGACCAGACTGCCCGGCAACACCGCGCCCAGTCCCTCCGGCAGGCGATAGTCGAACAGCCGATCAAGCGGTGTGTCGAGCGCGACCTGAAGGATGGACGGCATGTTAGCGGCGAAACCTGATTGAATGTCTGGGATTATCCACTAACTCACTGTTAGCCAAGCCTTATTCTGGCTTGTCCACGCAAGCTGTGGATAATTGTGTGAATGAATTGTGTTGATTGCCCCCAAAGGCCCGTATTTCGGTGGTCAGGCCTTACAGAGTAAAAAGCAGGCAAGTCACTAATCCTTTATTCATCAGCAACTTACAAACACCCCATGGCTGTCAAGGGCTTGGGGCAAAAAAAGTTCCCCTGCGTGACAAATGTGCATAAGTCAACACTTCTATTATCAGCATTTCGGACATCCGGGTGGTTTTTTTGTCCGTAATGCATTGTTATTTATGATGTTATTGCTGCTGAATGCCTGCAATGACCCAGCCGCCCTGGCCATCGGACGGTTTGCTGAGATGCCAGATTTCGTCGAGCGACACGGGGGACTGATCCGCCGCTTCGCGAACCAGACCGGTAAAGCGGACGCTGACGATATGGCGGCTGTCTTCGTCGACGGCTTCCAGTACCTCGGCGTTGAGGCTCATCACGTCGGTGGTCTGGGCGGCGTCGGCGCGCTCGGCCAGTTGCATGCGGACTTCGGCAAACACTTCGGGCGTGGTGAACGCGCGCAGGTCGTCCAGGTTGCCGGCATCGAATGCGGCCTGCAGGCGGATGAAGTTGAGCTTGGCTTCGCGCGCAAAGGCGTCGGCGTCGAAGCCGGGCGGGAAGGCGCTGGCTGTGGCGTTGCCACCCATCCCGGCGGAGGTGGCGTCAAATGCGGCGGGTGCGCCAGAATTCATTTCGTTGCGTGGCATGCCGGCGTATTGCATGGCCGGGGTGGCGGGGGCGTTGCGACGCATGAAGTAGCGGATCAACATGAAAGCCGCCATCGCCAGCAGCGCCAGCATCAGGAAATTGGCCATTTCCTCGCCCATTCCGAGATGGGAAAACAGCGCGGCCAGGCCGAGGCCCGCGGCGAGGCCGGCAATCGGACCCATCCAGCCATTTTTCTTCGCGGTCGTGGGCGTCGTGGAGGTTTGCTGGCGCTGCGGAGTGGGCGCGGCATCCTGCTTGGCGGGTGCGCTGCGCTGCATGCCGAAGGATTTGCTGCCGCCCAGGCGCTTGGCTTCGGCCTCCGGCATGGCAAAACCGAAGCTGACGAAAAGGGCAAACAGGCTGATGAAGATGCGTTTCATGGGGTGTCTCGATAAATTAATGGCTGAGGTAAGACGGCGCGGCGTGAAAAAGTTCGTTCAGGGCTGCGCTGCGCGTATGGCGCGGCTGTGGCTGTGAACAGCCTCGACCAGCACGCTGACGTTGTCCGGGTTGGTGAATTGCGAAATGCCGTGACCGAGGTTGAAGACGTGGCCGGGGTGGTTGCCGTAGGCGTCGATGATGCGGCCGGCCTCGCTGCGGATGCTCTCCGGCGTGCCGTGCAGGGCGCAGGGGTCGAGGTTGCCTTGCAGCGCGACCTTGTCGCCGACGCGGCGGCGGGCTTCGCCGATGTCGATGGTCCAGTCCAGCCCGACTGCGTCGGCGCCGATGGACGCGATCGCTTCCCGCCAGTTGCCGCCGCCCTTGGTGAAAACGACGCTGGGGACGCGGCGACCGTCGCGTTCCTTGATCAGGCCGGCGACGATGCGCTCCATGTAGTTGAGCGAAAACTCCTTGTACGCATGCGGGGTGAGACTGCCGCCCCAGGAATCGAAAATCATCACCGCCTGCGCGCCGGCCTCGATCTGCGCGTTGAGGTAGTCGGTTACCGCCTGGGTGTTCACTTCCAGAATGCGGTGCAGCAGGTCGGGACGGCTGTACAGCATGGTCTTGATGTGGCGGTAATCGGTCGAGCCGGCGCCTTCGACCATGTAGCAGGCCAGCGTGTAGGGGCTGCCGGAAAAACCGATCAGCGGCACCGAGCCGTCGAGCGCGCGGCGGATGCTTTTGACCGCATCCATCACATAGCCGAGTTTGTCGGTCGGATCGGGCGCGGAGAGGTCGCGGATCTCCCATTCGTCGCGCAGCGGGCGTTCGAAGCGCGGGCCTTCGCCTTGCGAAAAATACAGTCCCAGACCCATTGCGTCGGGCACGGTGAGAATGTCGGAAAACAGGATGGCGGCGTCGAGCGGATAGCGCGCCAGCGGCTGCAGCGTTACTTCGGTCGCCAGGTCCGGCGTTTTACAGAGGGTTAAAAAATCGCCGGCGCGCGCACGCGTGGCGTTGTATTCCGGCAGATAGCGCCCGGCCTGGCGCATCAGCCACAACGGCGTGTAGTCGGTGGGTTGGCGCTGCAGCGCACGCAGAAAGGTATCGTTTTTGAGAGCAGACATGGTGTAGCCGTAAAAAAGGCCAGGACGCAAAGCCGGCATTTTAGCAGGCTTGGCGGCGCTGGCCTCGGCGAGTAGCAGGCTTAACTGCGACGGAAGGTCCACTCTCCACGGCCGGACGGGCAGGCCAGCACGTCGTGCGGCTTGCGGCCATCGATCATCAGGGTGGCATTGCGGCAACCGCCGCTCGCGTCACCGCGCGGGGTGAAATGATCGTCACGGCCGTCGTGGCGCCGGTCACGCCGCCAATAACGGCACCCATTTCATCGCGGTTACAGCGGCCGGATGCAATGCCGCAGTCGTTGATGCAAACGGCGCCGCTCTTGCCTTCGTAATGCGGCTCTTTCTTGCATTTCCGGTGCGCTTTTCGGTCAGGATTGCCGCCGTGATCCTGGCCATGATTTTTTTGTGGCCGGGCGCGCCCGCCGACTCAGTTCCAGCGCGAATTGTAGCCATGATGATTGCGGGCCTGCTGGTCATGTCTTTCTGCGCGGATGCTGCGGCTGGCACTATCCAGTGCGCGGTCAAGGCGCTGGAACTCACGCGGGTCGATGATGCCATCCGCAAGGAAGTGCTGTTCCATGGAACGAATGCGGCGTTGTTCATGCATCAACTCGCGGAATTCGTACCGGGTCAAATTTCCTGAACGCCTGCCTGCCTGAATCCGATCCATTTGACGATGCTGGCGCGCATTGATCTGCTGGCCGAATTTCTGGCTTTGCTGGTAGGCGTAATCCCCC
>JADMKH010000254.1 GCA_018780025.1 Thiobacillus sp. | reverse complement strand
TGTGCGCCCAACAAAAAAGCGGCCGCAGCCGCTTTTTTGTTGGGCGTAAACTCGCTTACGCCGAGAATGACGAACCACATCCGCAGGTAGTGGTGGCGTTCGGGTTCTTGATCACGAACTGCGCGCCCTCCAAGCCTTCGGAATAATCGATTTCAGCACCCACCAGATACTGGAAGCTCATTGAGTCGACCAGCAGGCTCACCCCGTTTTTCACCATCACGGTGTCGTCCGGATTTTGGGTCTCATCAAAAGTGAAGCCATACTGAAAGCCGGAACAGCCGCCGCCCGACACAAACACCCGCAATTTCAGATCGGGGTTGCCTTCTTCATCGATCAGGCTTTTGACTTTGCTTGCCGCGCTATCGGTAAAGATGAGCGGGGTTTCCATTTCGGTTGCTGCATTCATAGTGGCGCTCCTTAAATATGTGGGGTAATTATCCGCATCACCCGCCCGGCGTCAAGCAAAGACCCTGCTCAGGCCGCGGAGTTCCGCAGGGATGACTGCAGACATTACGGCAACATGCCGATATCGACCAGGGCCAAATCTTCAGGCAGGTCAAACAGGATGTTCATATTCTGCACCGCCTGTCCGGCGGCGCCCTTGACCAGATTGTCGATCACCGACAGCACCACCACGCTGTCGCTGCCTTGCGGCCGGTGTATGGCGATACGGCACACATTCGCCCCCCGCACCGAGCGCGTCTCGGGATGCGCCCCTGCCGGCATCACGTCCACGAAGGCTTCGCCCGCGTAGCGTTCTTCGTACAGACTCTGGAGATCAGCTTCCGTACCCATCCTGGCATAGAGCGTGGCGTGAATGCCGCGGATCTGCGGCAGCAGATGCGGGACGAAGGTAAAGCCCACCGGCTTACCGGCGAATAGCTCCAGTCCCTGCTTGATTTCCGGCCAATGACGGTGGCCTGCCACTGCATAGGCCTTGAAATTGTCCGCCGCCTCGGCAAACAGAATATGGGTTTCGGGCTTGCGGCCCGCGCCCGAAACACCCGACTTGGCGTCAGCCACCAGGAATCCGCTATCGACCACCCCGGCTTCCAGCAGCGGCAGAAAGCCCAGCTGCACGGCGGTCGGGTAGCAGCCCGGGTTGGCGATCAAGCGCGCGCCCTTGATCTGCTCGCGGTTGATCTCCGGTAGGCCATACACCGCCTCGGCCACGAGGTCGGGGCAGGCGTGGTCCATCTTGTACCACTGCTCCCACACCGCCACGTCCTTGATACGGAAGTCGGCCGCCAGATCGATCACTTTCACGCCCGCATCGAGCAATTCGCGCGTCTGCTGCATCGCGACGCCATTCGGCGTGGCGAAGAACACCACATCGCATGTTTCCAGCCCAGCTTCCTCTGGGGTGGAGAACGCCAGTTTCACCCGCCCGCGCAAGTTGGGGAACATGTCGGCTACCGCCATGCCCGCTTCCTTGCGCGAAGTGATGGCTTTGAGTTCCACCTGCGGATGACGCGCCAGCAAACGCAACAACTCGACCCCGGTATACCCGGTGCCCCCCACAATACCGACTTTGATCATGCTGAAACTTCCTGCTGAAAATGAACCTTATTGTAAGACACGTGTGACGACAGGCAAAAAAAAGCCGCCCTGACTGGACGGCTTTCTTTTCGCACGCTGAATGATCAGCGCTTGGAGAACTGCTTGCGGCGACGCGCCTTGTGGAAGCCGACTTTCTTACGTTCGACTTCACG
>JADMKH010000255.1 GCA_018780025.1 Thiobacillus sp. | reverse complement strand
AATGGAACAACCTCAACGTCGCCCACATCATCATCGCCATCTTCGTCGTCGGCATTGTCGGGCTGCTGCTTGAGCAGATGCTGATGCTGGTGGCGAAGCGGTTTAGTTACGACTGACAGAGCCACCACGTAGGTTGGGCTGACAAGCCCAACAGCAGCCACGTTGGGCTTCGCAAGCTCAACCCAACCTACGCCCCCCATGAAAGGAAACAAGATGCAATCCTACGTCCATATCGAAAACGCCTCGATGGTGTTCAACACCAAAAAAGGAAAATTCATCGCGCTCGCCGACATCAATCTCAAGGTGCAGCAGGGCGAGTTCATCACCCTGATCGGCCACTCCGGCTGTGGCAAGTCCACCCTGCTGAATCTGGTGGCCGGGCTGCTCGATGCCACCAACGGCGTACTGCTGCTTGCCAACAAGGAGATCAAGGGGCCCGGCCCCGAGCGTGGCGTAGTGTTCCAGAATCATTCGCTGCTGCCCTGGCTCACCGCGTTCGAGAACGTCTACCTCGCGGTGGAAAAGGTGTTCGGCGACACCGAATCGAAAGCGCAGTTAAAGGCGCGCACCACGGCTGTGCTGGAACTGGTGGGGCTGACTCACGCCGCCGGCAAGCTGCCGGGCGAAATCTCCGGCGGCATGAAACAGCGCGTCGGCATTGCCCGCGCGCTGGCGATGGAGCCCAAGGTGCTGCTGCTGGACGAGCCCTTCGGCGCGCTCGACGCGCTGACCCGCGCCCACCTGCAGGACGAGCTGATGAAGATCGTCGCCACGACCCAAAGCACGGTCATCATGGTGACGCACGACGTCGACGAGGCGGTGCTGCTCTCCGACCGCATCGTGATGATGACCAACGGCCCGGCGGCGACCATCGGCGAAATCCTCAGCGTCGATCTGCCGCGCCCGCGCGAGCGCCTGCAACTGGCGCACGAACCGCATTACCACGACCTGCGCAGCCAGGTGCTGGAGTTTCTCTACAGCCGCCAGATGCGGCCGCAGGAAGCCGCCTGATCCCGCTACGTTTGTTGTTCGGATAAGGGGGCCACTGCCATGCCATAAGACTGGCTGATCTGACGCAAAACCGGTTAATATTCAGACTATTGTCAGAGTGCTTTCGTTTGCCATTACAGTCACGCCCATGGCAAAAAGTTCAAGCCCCTTTTATTCAGGCACCCGAGCAAACATGCCCTCATGGCTCGGGCCGCGCGCGCAATGAATTTGGGCACGTCACAGATGCAAACCGAAATCGATGGGTCCGTTTTTGCCGGCTTCAAGCGGGTGCTCCACAAGGGCGCGCTAATCTTCGCCCTGATCATCGCGGTCCTGTTCGCCCTGACTTTCTACCAGTATCAACGCTCGGAAGAGGCCGTTCGCTCGGTAGACCACACGCGGCAGGTTATCGCGTATATCGACGCGCTGCGCACCTACCTGCTCAACCTGGACAACGCGGTTCGCAAATACGCCGAATCGCAAGATTCCGCGTATCTTGCCCCCAGCCTGATCTGTCGCCAATCGTCGTGTCCCAGTGCCGAGCAACTGATCGTCCTGATCCGTGCTGACGGCGCCCAGGCTGCTCGCCTGGCGCCCCTGCCGGCACTGCAATCGGCATTGGAGACGGGATTTGGCGCGCTCCAGCAACGCGCAGAGGCGGGGGGCAATGCCACGCCTCCAGAACGGGAGCTTGCGGGCTTCGACAAGTCCGCCATCGAGCAGATCCACCGCATTCTGATCGAGACCGGACGCGAAGAACTGAACCAGCTGGAAAAGCGCGAAACCACCCGAATTCACGATCAGAACCTGTCGTCGGTGCTGCTCGGCATCACCGGACTGTGGACGGGGTTGGCACTGCTCGGGCTGTACCGGGAAACCGCTCGCCTGATCAAGGCAGGATTCCATGCCGAGCAGACGATCCGGCAACTCAGTCTGCACGACCCGCTGACGGGCCTGGCCAACCGGCGGTTCCTGCACGAAAACGAAAAACATTTGATTGCCAGCGCGAAGCGATCCGGAAAACAGATGGCTGTCCTGGCGATCGATCTGGACGATTTCAAGGCGGTAAACGACCGTTATGGGCATGCCGCGGGCGACGAGGTTCTCGTGACGTCCGCAAAACGGATGCAGCAGCTGCTCCGCGAGTCGGATGTGATCGCCCGTTTCGGCGGAGACGAGTTTGTCATCGTGCTGGGGCAGGTCGACAATGCCGAGGCTGCGCGTGAGGTTGCAAGCCGTGTAGTGGACAGACTGAGTCAGGCCATCCCGCTTGCCGGAGGGGGCACCGCACAGATCGGGGCTTCGGTGGGTATCGCCCTGTGCTGCGCGGGCAAAGAAACGCTGGACGATCTGCTCAAGAAAGCCGACGCGGCGCTTTACGCGGCGAAACGCGACGGCAAGCACACTTACCGTGAGGCCACGATTTCGTGCGCGTAAAAGCGGCGCGTCCACCGACAGCCTGATGCGGGCGCCGCCTCAGGCCAGGAGTGGGTGATCCCAGGCCGCCTTCAAGGTTCGACACAGGACCTTACGTTTCAAGTCCCTCAGGATAAATGCCGCCGATTTCGTGGGGCGTGGAAATCCGGACCCATAACTGTGGCTTAATGAAGCACACAAAGAGGATTGTCATGCAGGATCACTATGAAAAACTGGGCATCTCGCCCGGTGCAACAACGGATTTGATCAAGGCCGCTTACCGTAAAAAAGCCGCCCAGTACCACCCCGACAAGAACCAGGCTCCGGATGCAGCGATGCGCTTCAGGGAAGTTCAGGAAGCGTATGAAGTGCTATCCGATGCCGAGCGCCGCAAGGCTTTCGATGACTATCGGCAACGCAGTCTGATTGAAGATCCCCTGGCCGTTGCGCGGGACATTTCGAGCAAATATATCCAGGATGTACTCAAGTGAAAAAATCGCGTTATTTTTCCGACCTTATCAAAAGCTACATTGCCGAGGTCGATGATCTGGTAACGGATTCCGAAGGCAAGTCGGTGCTGCAAAAGCGCTTGAACGAGAAGCGGCGGGAGATTGACGCCATTCTGCCGATGATTGCGTTCAGTCCGGAAATGGTGGCGGTCATGTTTTACGGTGCCTTTGGCTTCAGGTCCCCGGAAATCATGCAGCTGATCGTGCTGAGCGATCCGGACCAGCCCGACTTTCTGCCATGGGCAGACCTGGAATGTGAACTGACCGTGTCCGACTGGGCCAGACCACTGATCGAGTCGTCGTTGAAGGTCCAGGGCGGGGACGCCTTCCTCGTCGCCACGGCCGCGCTGGAATTCCTGCGCGGCAAGGATTCATTGTCTGCGCCGATGCGCGAGTCGGAACCCGAGGTCGAAGCCGGGAAAGAAGGCGACGAGGATCACGATGCGGAAGGCGCGGATGATTTGAATGAGGCAGGCGCGGACTGGCTCGCCGAGCAGGGATTTGATCCGCTGGATCGTTAAGTCAAACTATTCATCAAGAAGGACATGGTATGCACCCGGTTGTTTTGAAATCCTCTCAGTTGATTCTTGCCGGCGATATCGTCGGTGCCGAGAATGCGCTCGTGGCCATTGCCGACCAGCATGGCGATAACGCATTGGTGAGCATTCTGGATGAATTGCAGCCCAAGGACCTGCTGGCCATCATGCGCGAATTTGATTCGTCCAGGGAATCCGTGGTGAACATGCTGGTGACCCCCGAGCAGTTTGCCCGATCGATAGTGCTGGAAAAAAAATATGGCGAGCGAACCAGTGAACGGCTTCGCGCCATGATGAATGCGGTGATGCACCGCGATGGCGATACGGTGTATGAGTACCTTGAAGCCATCGGCAACATTGAGGGGGGAAGTGAAACGCTGGCGGACTATTTTGCCGATCATTACGACGAAGTTTTCAGCTTTTCCTCCGGCGGAAGTTTCGTGCCCCAGCTCGATCCTGAATCCGACGCCAAAACGCACAACACCTGGCTGATGGAAAAAATCGAGGAAATCGATCATGGCCTGGCATTTGGCAACTCCATCGAAAACGCCCGACCGTTGTTGACGCGTTCGGAAGTCGCCGATGGCGACTGGATGGAAACGGCATGGATACTCCGCTACGAACTGCCCGATGCTTTCGGCGACATGATGATTACACTCCGCGACCGCGCTCAATCCATGCTGGAGATGGCAGATGTGGCTTCGATACCGGATGCCATGAGCCCTGCGGATACGACAGGCGACGAAGAAGAGTCTGCCATTTAAGGGCTGAAGCATGCGTAGCGCTTTGACTTCACTTGCCACTGTCGACAATCGGCCCTTTTTCGATAAAGCCCTGCATTACGGCGTCAAGCAGGGAATGATTGCGCCCGACCGGCTGCAAGGCATCCAGGATGACTTGTCGAAAGGCATCGTCCAGATCGCCAATTATTTTGGTACGGCCTACTTGCGGCCGGAGCTCGAACTCGCACTTCACCGCATGGTGAGCCTGATCAGCCTCTATCTGGAGGACATATCGGGGGGAGACCTGAAGGTCGCAGCAGTTTCCTTGCGGGACAAGACGCTGCTGGCGCATTCCAAAGCCGGCTCAGACATGATCAAACGGCTCCATGCGATGCCGGACAGCACATTGATCATGAGTGGAACGGTTTCATCCGAAAGCCAGCGCGCTTTCCTCGACGCAAAGACCACTGCCAGTTCAAGCCTGCTTACTGAATATCGGTCTGAGCTGGCGCTTCGACTGGAGAGTCAGAACACGATCGAGTTTGCATTCTGGCTGGCGAAAAAAATGGGGGCGTCACGCGATGAAATCGATGATGCAGACGCGTTAATCCGAAGCGCCATGCTGGTTATTCATGTTGACCAGGCCGAGCTGAAGATCCCGACCCGCACGGCATTTGTCCGCCTGATCAAAGCGGCCAGGCAAGCAAAAAACAAGTTTAACGAAGCCCGCCTGAAAGGTTTTCTCAAAGAAGCGCCAACGGAATTCCAGCAGCTGGCGCACCGCGCGATGGATCGATTCATCGAAAAGGACCTGCCACAGATCCGGGCGTCCTCCAGCACGGCCGACAAGTTGTTGTATGGCGAGACAGGCGAAGTGTATTTCGTCAGCGAGAATCTGAACGAAGACGTCAGGGAATATGACCGCCTGGTTGCCCAGGAGTGGGATCGCGTCACGCGCGGCGAAGCTGACGATCCCGCAGTCGTGGCCACCGTATTATTGTTGGTGGCGACAGGCCTGCCCCCCAAAGCCTCCATGCTGCTGCGGGAGAGCAAAGCGGTCATCCAGAGTTTCCGGGCGCGTGGGTTCGATACTCAGGCCGTAATCAAGTTTCTTGACGAGCATGCGCCGGAATCGATCCGCGAGGATTTGCAGCGCGCCTGGACGGATGACCTGAAACCCGATGCAGAAGAACAACTCAACGATAACGACCCCAATTGGCCAGACAGCCACATGGAGCGTGCCCTTGAATACCTGAGGAAAACCTGTTCGGTCAGCTGGAAAGCGCGCAGGAACTAGCTAGGCGCTGATAAATTCCGTCATCGCGAGGAACGAAGTGACGCGGCGATCCAGAGGCTATGGATTTAGCTGACATTCTGGATTGCTTCGCTTCGCTCGCAATGACGGCTTTTGAATTAATCAGTGATTCCATGGCGGTATAAGCGCATCCCTCAAATCATCGAACAGGACATTTTCACCTGGATCATTCGAGAGCGATTCGCAAGCCTGCGTGATAACGGATCAGGCACGGCGCGGTAACGGAGGGCGCCCAGGCCGCTTTAGCGCGCACGCGCCTTGGCCAGTTTGGTTTTTAGCTCGGTCATGATGGCGGCAGCCGCTTTCTCGCCTTCAAGAATGACCAAATGCCGGTCCTCGAAACTGGAACTGCTCACCGCCGTGGTGATCGGCCGTATCACCACGTCTACGTCCTTCAGTTCGTGAGTACTGATGCTATGGCCCATGATGGCAAAGGTCTGCAACATCACGTCCAGAGTGCCGGTGAGTTTGTTGCGGCGGCTTACATTTGAAATATCCACCGCGATCACAAAATCCGCTCCCATATTGCGCGCAGACTGAGCCGGCACAGGCGAAGTGAGGCCGCCATCCACATAATCCCGGCCGCTGATCTCGACGGGCTGGAACACCGCCGGCAAGGCGCTGGAAGCGCGAACGGCAATGCCCGTGTTGCCCTGACGAAACAGCACCATCTCGCCGCTTTGCAGATCGGTGGCCACCACACCCAGCGTTTTGGGCATCTTCTGAATGGACAGGTTTTTTACTTTCTGGTTGATGAACTCCTGCAGGGCCTCGCCCTTCAACACCCCCCGGTTGGGCAGTGTCCAGTCTGCGACCATGTCTTCCTCCAACCCCAGCGCCAGTTTCTGCATCTCGAAGCCGCTCATGCCCGAGGCATAGAGCGCCCCCACCACCGAACCCGCGCTGGTACCCACCACGATATCCGGCGTTATGCCCTGCGCTTCCAGTGCCTTGATCACGCCGATGTGAGCAAAACCGCGCGCCGCCCCCCCGCCCAGGGCCAGCGCGATCTTCAATGACGGCTTGGGGGTTGGGATCGGGGTTGGTGCAGGCGCGGGCGGCGTCACACAAGCGGAAAGCAGCGCGGCAAGCACGAGCAGGGTCAGACGGCGCATAGAAACGTTCTCCAATTGGAGAGCGGATTATGGCGGGTGGCCGTTAAACGGGCTAGCGGCGTCCTCCATTCAAGCGACGGGAGACTGAAAACACTTCAAAAAAATGGGCATACAGTGCTTTTTTAACCAGGACAAACTCCCGAAGGGGTTTCTTGTCCCTGTTGGCGGATGGGCCGCTTCAAGTTGTCGGCCCATAACCCGTTTACACTTGAGCACCCTGAATTTCAGCAAGCCTCGCCATGATTAGTGCGCCACTACCGGAAAACGAAGCAACGCGTCAGCAGTGCCTCGACGAATTGCGGATTCTCGATACGCTGGCAGAACAGGCGTATGACGATCTTACTTTTCTTGCTGCCCAAATTTGCCAGACGCCCATCGCGCTGGTCAGCCTGATCGATCGTGACCGCCAGTGGTTTAAATCTCACCATGGACTGGACGCGAAAGAAACACCTCGCGAACAGGCATTTTGTGCCCATGCCATTCTGGGCGACCACTCGCTCGTGGTCGAAGACGCACGCAAAGACAAGCGCTTTCATGACAACCCGCTGGTAACCGGCGGGCCAAACATGAAATTCTATGCGGGGGCTCCGCTGATACTGCGTGACAACATCCGGGTGGGAACGCTGTGCGTGATAGATGACCACGCGCGCCCTCTCAGCAATCTGCAGCGCCAGGCACTGGAAGCGCTCGCCCGACAAGTGGTATCGCAACTCGAACTGCGCCTGCAGCTCCAGGCCCTCACGCGCCTGGATCACACCAAGGATGAGTTCATCTCCATGGTCAACCATGAGTTGCGGACCCCGCTTACGTCCATCAATAGCTCGCTGTCCCTGATTCGCAATCAGGTGACGGGGGAAATTCCGGCACAAGCCATGCACCTGATTGATGTGGCCTACCGCAATGGCGAACGCCTGCTCAACATCGTGAACGACATTCTCGATGTCTCGAAACTGGAGGCCGGCAAGATGGAAATGCAGATGAGCGAAATTGAAGTGCAAGCCTTCCTTCAAAAAGCGATGGAGCTGAACCGTCCCTATTGCGAAACCTATGGCTGCAAACTCGAATTGCGACCCATCGACAGCAACAGTCCCGCGCGAATCAGCGGTGACGAAAACCGCTTGTTGCAGGTCATGAACAATCTGATTTCCAATGCTGCGAAATTTACGCATGCCAGCGACACGATTGAAATTTCTTTCCTCCAGAAAGGAAACCATGTGCATGTAGGCGTAACCGACCATGGCCCCGGGATTCCACAAGAAAACCAGAAAGACCTGTTCACAAAATTCAAGCAGGTCAGCAAGGACAGCAACGCCAAAGCGCCGGGAACCGGGCTAGGACTCAATATCTGCAAACTCATTGTGGAACAGCATGGCGGCACCATCGCCTGCGAATCGGAATTGGGAAAACACACCACTTTCCGGTTTACGCTTTCCGCGTAGCAACGCCAGGCTTTCACGGTTTTTTCTGAAGCAGCAGGAAACCATGCACAGGCTGCCCGTATCGTTGACGGGTAAGGCATAAGCCCTCCACATCGAAACCGGAAAACCGCGAACATGACTGCGTCAACGTCCAGCGAAGCCAGCGATATCGACCCCGCCCCCACCGGCAGGAAGTCGCGTCTGCCACCTGTATCACTCGCCTGGTTCACGTGGGGACTGCTCGCCGGCATCTACTTCGTGGGCTTTTTTCAACGGGTTGCCCCTGCGGTAATGGTTGATGAACTGATGCGGGACTTCAGCATCTCCGCCACGATGCTCGGCAACCTCTCCGCCATCTACTTTTACACCTACGCTGCGATGCAGATACCCAGCGGCCTGCTTGCCGACGCCGTGGGTCCGCGCCGCGTGGCCACGGCTGCGGCCGTGGTGGCAGCGGCCGGCACCATCGTGTTTGCCCAGGCAGAAAGCCTCTGGATGGCCAGCCTCGGCCGCGGGCTGATCGGGGCCTCGGTTGCCGTTGCCTTCGTCGCCTGCATGAAACTCGCCGGCCACTGGTTCCCCGCCAACCGGTTTGCCACAGTGACCGGTATCTCGCTGTTGATCGGTAATTTCGGGGGCATACTGGCCGGCATGCCGCTGTCCGCAGCGATCGACAGCGTCGGTTGGCGTACTGCCATGCTGGTCGGCGCGGGCGTCACCCTGGTGCTCGCCGCCGCCGTCTGGCTGTGGGTGCGCGACGACCCCAGCGAACGCGGTTATGCCAGCCACGCCCATCCGGAAGCGCTCAACAATGCGACCCTGTCGCCGCGGCGCAGCCTGAAAAGGGTCGTCTCGGTACGCGACACCTGGCTGCTGTTCTTTGCCGGGGGCCTGTCCGCTGCGCCGGTGCTCACGTTTGCCGGTCTCTGGGGGGTGCCCTACTTGATGCAGGTTCAAGGTCTCGACCGCAGTGATGCCGCCGGCTTCACCACCGCCATGCTGCTTGGCTTTGCCTTTGGCGGTCCATTGCTGGGGGCCTTGTCCGATCGCATGGGCCGACGCAAGCTGCCGTACCTGGCCGCTGCCCTTGTTCAGGCGGCAGGCTGGGCAAGTTTTCTGTTCATCGACAACCTGTCCGCCAACACGCTCTATCTGCTGTTTGCCACGATCGGTTTTTCAGCGGGCGGACTCATCATCGGCTTTGCCTTTTCGCGTGAAGTCAATCATCCCGGCGCAGCGGGCACTGTGGGGGGCGTCGTCAACATGGCTGTACTCGGTTTCGCAGCCATCCAGCAAAGCACCCTGGGCTGGATCCTCGATCGAAACTGGCACGGCGAAAGGCTGCACGGTGCGCCCGTTTACGATGCTGCTGCCTACCACGCCGCTTTTCTGTGGCTGGCCATCAGCGCCCTTGCTGCAGTCGTGTTCATCGCGCTGACCCGGGAGACATATTGCCGGCTACGCTTCGATACAAACAGGTGAGGCAACGCCGGACAAGGCGGCAGTGTCAGCTTGCCAGCAGCAAGAACAACAACAGCACATTCAGCGCGATCGAGGCTGCGGCGACCAGCGGCCAGGCACCTGCCTGCGAACGCTCGATGAGCGGCGCCCGGCGGCGGAGCAACGGGCTGGCCTCGCCGCGTTGAAGGGCGAGCAGCATTTCTTCGGCCGTTTCGAAGCGCGCATCGGGTTCGCGCGCCACCGCTTTCAACAGCACGGTTTCCAGCCAGGGCGGCAGGTCGGGACGGGTGCGTGCAGGCGGCACCGGCTCGCCAAATTTGGGATGCTGAAACGGCTCGATTTCGCCGTAGGGGTATTTGCGCGTAAGCAGGTGATACAGGGTCGCGCCGACGGCATACAGATCGGTTTGCACGCTGGCCTCGGCGCCGTTGAATAGCTCGGGCGCCATGAAGCTGGGCGTGCCGGGTTGAGCGTAGTCTTCGCGCGTATCGAGCGTTGGACAGCGCGCCACGCCCAGGTCGAGGATGCGCAGCTTGCCTTCGGCGTCGAGGTGCAGGTTGGCGGGCTTGAGGTCGCGATGCACGATGTCGAGCCGGTGCAACGCGGCGAGGCCTTTCAACATGCGGATGCCGAGGGTGACGGCTTCGACCGGCGAGAAATGCTGGCCGCTGTCGAGCTTGTCCTGCAGGGTGGAGCCGGCGTAATAGTGCACAGCAAAGTACAGGAAATTACGACCGGGCAAGGGCAGCACGTTGGGGAAATAATGCGAGTGCACCCGTTTCAGGAACCACTCTTCCGACAACAACCGGCGTGCGGCTTCGGCGTCGCCCTGCAACACGGGTTGCAGGGTTTTGAGCGCCCAGCGCTGGCCAGACGCTGCGTGATGTGCGCGATAAATCAAGGTATCGCGACTGCTGTGGAGCACGTCTTCGATGATGAAATCGTCGAGTCGCGCGCCGGGCTGCAGTCTGCCCGGCAGCGGCAGTTCGCGTGCGCCGATGAGCGGCGCATCGGCCTCGCCCACCGCCCCCACGCGCACCACCAGCGCGCTGGCGTTGTCTTGCCCGCCTTTAACATGCGCCGCTTCCACCAGGGCATCGGCGGCGCGCTGGGGGGTGTCGTGCAGCTTCAACAATTGATGCAGACCCAGTTGCCCGAGCGGCTCCCACACGCCGTCGCACACAATCAGAAACACATCGCCCGCGACCAGGTTACCTTCGCCAAAATCGGGCAGCACGTGGGTGTCCAGCCCCAGCGCGCGCTTGAGCACATGCGACATGCCGGGGGTTTCCCATACATGGTCGGCAGTGAGCACATCGAGGGTTTCGCCGCGCATGCGATACAGGCGGCTGTCGCCGACGTGGGCATAGTGATAACGCCGGCCGCGCAATACCAGTGCGGTGAGCGTGGTGGCCATGCCGCCGGGAGCCGAACGCGAAGCGGTCTGGCCGTGAATCCAGCGATTGATCGCGGTAAGCACGGTGCCGA
>JADMKH010000304.1 GCA_018780025.1 Thiobacillus sp. | reverse complement strand
ACTACGCCCCCGCCCGCTACCAGCGCTACGCGCTGACCGCCTTCACCTACTGGAAACTCAGCGACGACGACGGCGTCAGCGTAGCGTTCGGCCTCGGCCCCTACAAGGACAACACCATGGGCGGCTACCGCACCGGCGGCGACATCTCAGCCGAGGGCTTTTTCGGCATCTACCGCGACTGGTATCTCAACGTGAAGGCCGCCTATTCGGACTATGGCGGCGGCGACACCGGCGCCTACCGTTCGCGGCTATTCGAAGTCAGCCTGACGCGCCGCTTCTGATTCGGATGGGCTGATCAAACTGTTGGTGCGGGAAGGGGACTCGAACCCCCACCCTGTTACCCACGGCGGATCGGGGGCGTCAATCCAGAATCAGGTCAATTTTTTCCAGCGGGGGGATTTCCAGCGGCGGTTTTTCTGCCTGCGCCTTTTCCTGCTCTTGCTTTTCCTGCTCCTTGGCGCGCTGCGCTTCCTCGAACAAACGCTTTTTCTCTTTCTGTGCCTCCAGCTCGACCTGTTTTTCCGCTTCGAGCTCTTCCGGAGTCTTGTCGGTATACAGCGAAAGATCCAGGCCCACAGCCGTTTCAGGCTCTCCGCGCTCGCTTTTGAGTTTGATGTTCAGGCGCAGTTCGTTCGCCGAGTCGGCATTGCGTATCGCTTCTTCATATGCAATGGAACCCTCGTTATACAACTGAAACAATGACCAGTCGAAGGTACGCATGCCGAGCTCGCGCGACTTGTCCATGATTCCCTTGATCTCGTTGAATTCGCCCTTGAAAATCCTGTCGGAGATGGTCGGGGTGTTGAGCATGATTTCGATGGCGGCCCTGCGCCCCGTGCCATCGGCGGTGCGCACCAGCCGTTGCGACACGAGCGCGCGCAGGTTGGCCGAGAGGTCCATCAGCAGTTGGTTGCGCCGTTCTTCGGGAAAGAAGTTGATGATGCGATCGAGCGTCTGGTTGGTGCTGTTGGCATGCAAGGTTCCCAGACACAAGTGGCCGGTTTCGGCGAAGGCAATGGCGTGTTCCATGGTTTCCGCATCGCGGATCTCGCCGATCAGGATCACGTCCGGCGCCTGGCGAAGCGTGTTCTTCAGCGCATGGTGCCAACTGTGCGTGTCCACGCCCACTTCGCGATGGGTAATCAGGGACAACTTGGATTGATGCACATATTCAACCGGGTCTTCAACGGTGATGATATGGCCCTTGGAATTGCGATTGCGGTAGTCGATCATCGCGGCCAGCGTGGTAGATTTCCCGGACCCGGTTCCGCCAACCACCAGCACCAGTCCGCGCTTGTTCATGACCACTTCCTTGAGAACCTCCGGCAGGGCAAGTTTCTCGAAGTTAGGGATTTCAGCGGCAATGGTGCGGATGACCATGCCGACATGCTGCTGCTGGACAAAGACGTTCACACGAAAGCGCGAAACATCGGGAATGGAAATGGCGAAATTGCATTCCATTTCCCTGGCAAATTCCACACGCTGATCCTCGTTCATCAGGGCATGCGCCAGCTTGCGCGTCACCTCGCCGCTGAGTTTTTGCGCCGTCATCGGCATCATTTCCCCGTGCGCCTTCATGCTGGGCGGGAAATCACTGGAAATGAACAGGTCAGACCCTTCAGCATTGCTCATGGCCGTGAGCAGTTTGCTGATGTATTCGTACGCCTGCTGATCGGTAAGGCCTGACATGAAATTCCCTCACACGGGTTATGGCGGACCCGGAAACG
>JADMKH010000155.1 GCA_018780025.1 Thiobacillus sp. | reverse complement strand
ACCCGTCAATCAACTTGTCAGCCTCCGTGCAATCTGCTCGGGTACCTTCTGTAATAACTGCTCTGAGCGGCATACCATGCGCATCCACGGCCAGATGTACCTTGGTGTTGAGCCCCCTTTTGTACGGCTCATGCCTTGATTGCCCCCGCGCGCGCCAGCGGCATGAGGGTGAACCTTGCAATGGCTGGCATCGATCATGAGCCATTCGTAATCGGGCTCGACAATGAGCTTTTCCAGCAGCGACTCCCAAATACCCTGGTCGCGCCAACGGCAAAAGCGTCGATGGGTGTTTTTCCATCCCCCATATGAAGCAGGCAGGTCTCGCCTTCTTTTGCTTCGCCAAAAGAAAGTGGCCAAAGAAAAGGCGACCCCGGCCAACGGTCAGCAGTCCTGCATAGCCTTCAGCCAAACCCTCGCAGCCAGCGCTCAAACAGTCCCACGCATCACTCGACCCGCCTCAGCAGTGAGGCCTGGATGATCCCGCTGCGGCTTGTCCAGGTGGTAACCCTGCACCATGTCCACCCCGATCTCGCGCAACATGGTCAGGGTGCGGGCATCCTCGACGAATTCGGCAATGGTCAGCTTCCCCATGCCACGTGCCACGTCGGCAATCGCTTTGACAAACACCTGGTTGTCCCGATCGGTAGGCAGGTTGCGCACAAACAGGCCGTCGATCTTCAACGTGTCGACCTGAAGATGCTTGAGATAGGCAAAGGAGGAAAAGCCGCTGCCGAAATCATCGAGGCAAACACCGCAACCGGTCGTGCGCAGCGACTCGATGAAGCGTTGCGCGTCGGCCAGATCGCTAACGGCGCTGGTCTCGGTGAGTTCCACCTGCAAACGCGCTGGCGCCACGCCATTGTCGCGCAGCAAGTCATCGATGTACTGCGGCAAGCGCGGATCATCGAACGAGCGCCCGGAGATGTTTATCGCCAGATCCGGCATGTCGGGCCGTTCACGCAGCAGGCGGACAGCTTCGGCCAGTACCCAGCGATCGATATCGAGGATCTTGCCGCTCTTTTCGGCCATGGGAATAAAGCGGCCCGGCATGATCAACTGGTCCGGGTTCTGCTCGTCGACCATGCGCACCAGCGCCTCCAGATGAGCCAGTTCCCCGCTTTGAGCATGGTAGATGCCCTGAAAGTGGAGTTGCAGCAGGTTATTCTCCAGCGCGTAGGTAATGCGGTCGTTCCAGGTCAGATGCTCGACCATGAAACGGCTCTTGTCGAGGTCCGGACGGTAGACCCGCCAGGTATTCTTGCCAGCCTGTTTGGCCTGGTACATGGCCATGTCGGCATGCGCAACCAGCTCGTCGCTATCGGCTGCCTGACTGGGGTAGAGCGCAATACCGACGCTGGTGGTGAGGCGCAGGCTCTGGCCTTCGAAGCGGAAAGGGATGGCCGCTACCGCGCGCACCACCCGCTCCGCCAGCTGGATCACTGCGTCCTCTTTGGCATTGGGCACCAGCAGTGCGAATTCGTCCCCCCCCAGGCGCGTTAACACCTCGTTGCGCCGCACCAGCGTACCGATCTCGCTGGCCACCCGTATCAGCAAGGCGTCACCGGCCCGATGACCAAAACTGTCATTGACCACTTTGAACTCATCCAGGTCGAAGAACAGCAGGGCACCCTGGCTGTTATTGCGTTCGCAGTCGACCAGCATGTGCTGGATTTCCAGCTCGAAACGGTGCCGGTTATACAGGCCGGTAAGCGCATCCCGCTCTGCCAGATAGGCAAGCTGGGCCGCTGTCTGGCGCTCATTGGTGACATCCTCGTAAATCCACAGGTGACCAATGAAATGGCCATCCTGATCGCGCACCGGATAGTTCAGTTGGGTCACCACCCGGCCATCGGCCATAGCGATTTCAAAACTGTCAGACACCTCGCGGGTTTCCAGAACGGACAACAGGTGTCGGGAAAAATGGTCCGGACGCGACAGGACACTGCTGGAATGGGACAACACCTCGGTGGCAGTCATGCCCATCAGCGGGGTCTCCTGGGCAATCATCCAGATGCGCTGGAATGCCGGGTTGTGATAAACCACCCTGGCCTCCGTGTTCACCAGCAGGATGCCCAGGTTCATGGCCGAGAGAAGTGAAACCAGACGGGCGCGTTCGATCTGCGCTTCCTGGGCAAAACGCCGCTGGGTGGCTTCGGACACCCCGAGTTCACTGAGCGCCTCGCGCAGGCCTTGCTCGGCCTTTTTCAGTGCCGCGACGTCGCGCAGGCTGGCGCGCAAACCCAGGTAATGATGGTTTCGATCGTAGATGGGCTGCCAGTTGGCCGACAGGCACAGTTCGCTATCATCCTTGCGCCGCATGCTGAATTCATACCCGGCTCCCGCCTTGCCCTGCAGGGCCTCTTTCATGGTCAGCCGGACGCTCTCACGTTCCCTTGACGGGACCCGGGATAAAGGAAAATCCGGCATGGCCAGACATTCCTCCGGGCTGAAGCCCGTCATGCGCCGCACAGTGGGGTTCACCCAGAGCAATTTGCCATCGGGCGCAAGCCACAGTTCCAGGTCATACGTGAAATCGGCAATCGCGTGGAAGCGTTCTTCACTTTCCTCCAGCAGGCGGATGCGTTCGCGGATCGCCGCGGTCATGCCATTGAAAGCATTCGCCAACTGGCTCACTTCATCATGCCCCGTCACCGTTACCGTGGCCTCGAAGTTGCCTGCCGCCACGGCCTGGCTGGCCCGGGTAAGCTGGGCCAGGTGACGCGTCATCCAGATGCCAAGGGCAGTCAGGAGCAGAATCGACAGGACGACCTCGGCAGCGGCGATGAGCAAACTCTGGCGCAACAAATGCGCACGCGACTCCTTGAGGAACCCGGAAGACAAGCCAAAGGCCAGTTGGCCTAATTTCTGGTCGGCCAGGCGGATCGGCACGGACAGATTGAAAACCCCCTGTTCGATCTCATTGAGGTCAAGATCGGCGTTAACGACGGGCAGGGGTTGATCAGCAGGGCGCCCCACCGCGGAAAGCACATTTCCATAGCGGTCTTGCAGCACCAGGTAAGTGATGCCCTCATTGCTGCGAATTTCCTCCAGGATGTCTTTAAGCGTGCCGTAGTCGCGCTGCGCCAGCGGAGAGGCCAGCGACGCGTTGAACAGGGTTTTGAGTTCGGCAACCCGTACTTGCGCCTGGTCCAGCAAGCTGGCGTTGGTCAGGCGCAGGCTGTTGACCACCAGCAGGCTTAGCATGACCACCTCGACAAGCACGCTTGCCAGGAGCAGCTTGGCGCGCAGGGAACGTAGCCGAAAAATCAAGGCAATCCCTGGATCAGGCGCTTGACCTCGCGAGCGGAGCGGTCAAGCGAACGCAGTTCTTCCGGTGTAACCGGGCGCATCCCCTTGTAGGCATTGCCCGCATAGAACTGGGCGCCTTCAGGCGTCTCCGCGAAGCGCAGCAACGCTGCCTGAAGCCGATCCGCCTCCTGTTTCATGCGCGGGTGAGCAATCCAGATAAGGCCTGGCACCTGGGGTAATTCGGCAAATACCTGAATCTGTTCGCGGGTTTCCAGCGGCAATTGCCGCAAGCCGGCGGGCGATGTGACCCCCATCAGGCTTTCACCTTGTTGCACCGAAAAGCCGACACTATTATGACTGGGAAAAACCACGGCCCGATAATCCCGTCCCGACTCGAGCCCACGGTCCTCCAGCCATTGCTGGGCCTGCAACACAATCAGGCCCAGAGGATCGAAGATCGCCAGGTTGCGTCCGCGCAGTGCGTCGACCTGTTTGATCGGCTTGTTTTTAGCCGTGATCAGGACTGCCCGGTTGACTGCGAGATAGGTCGCCACAGGCAGGAACCCCGCCTCCATCTGGGACAGGCGAGCCAGATGCGGCGCCGTCACCAGCAGGTCGAAATCCCCAGCCAGGGTATCGTGCTGGAACCGTTTGAAATCGGTGGAAGTGGACATCTCCACTGGCCGCTGCAATTCCCGCTCCAGATAGACGCGTAAAGGCTGATAACTGGTCATCAGGACTTTTGCGCTCAGGGTCGGCAATACGCCGACCCGTATGGTGGTGTCGGGTGCGGCAAGGGCGAACCCGACATGAAAAACCAAGAAAAACAGTAAGGCAATGTTTCTCATTTCCCATTTCTCCATCTCTGAACGGTACACAAGTCCATTACCCACAGCTCAACTTTTGCTACAGGCCTGGACGACCCCGACATGCATGTCATATTAATTAAACTTAAAAGAGCGACAATCTGGTAGCCAACTTTAAAAATCAAAAACCGACGTGGCAGAGGTGCTTGGGCAGTTTAACCCGGAACGACCAGACAAAAACCGGCATCTCTGCTGAACCGGAGCGAAAGCAATCCAGCACCCGGATTATCAGTTCAACGCGCCCACCCCAGCCGCGGCAGGCACCTTCTCCTTCCCTTGCGCAACAAAAAACCGCGCCACCACCTCCAGCTTCCGCGTCCGCGTCATCGCCGGCAGCGAATTCAACAACAATTTTCCATACGGCTTGGCTGCCAGCCGCGTATCGCAAATCATCAACACGCCCCGATCCGTCTCGGTACGTATCAACCGCCCCGCCCCCTGCTTCAAGCTCAGCGCCGCATGCGGCAACTGATAATCCATGAAGGGCTTGCCGCCATTCTTCTCAGCCTGGGCGATGCGCGCTGCCACCACCGGATCATCCGGCGGCTGAAACGGCAGTTTGTCGATGATGACCACCGACAGCACATCGCCGGGCATGTCGACCCCCTCCCAGAAGCTCTGGCTGCCCAGCAGCACGGCGTTTCCGGCTTGCTGGAAGCGGGCGAGAAGTTCGTTCTTCGGTGCATCGCCCTGTACCAGCAGCGGGTAATCCCAGCCGCGCGATTTGAACGCGTCGATCAGCAGCGTGCGGGCCTTTTCCAGCGCGCGCAGGCTGGTGAACAGGATGAATGCCCGTCCGGCGCTGACTTCCAGCACCGGCAGGGCGGCGTTGACGACAGATTCGGTGAACTCGGGGGTGTTGGGTGCAGACACGCCTTGCGGGACGTAGAGCACCCCCTGGCGCGGATAATCGAAAGGACTGTCGACGCACAGGGTTTCGGCTTCTTCAATGCCCAATCGCGTTTTGAGGTGGGTGAAGTCGCCGCCCACCGCCAGCGTGGCCGAAGTCAGAATCCACGCCTGCGCGCGCTCGGTGAGTTTGGCGCCAAACATGGCGCCGACCGACAAGGGCGTGGCATGCATCAGCAGCGAGCTCAGGGTGGTTTCGAGCCACCGCACGCGTGGGGTGTCGGGGTCGTCGGCGCGCTGCCAGCTTGCCAGGGTGGCCTGCAACCCCTGCGCCCGCTCGAAACAGTTGTTCAGGTCGGCGTCACGCTCGGCCTGGCTTTCCAGCAGTTTGGTCAGCTCGTCTAGTGCCGCACTCGCAGCTTTGAGGGCGTCCGGCCATTTGTCGTAGCGCTTGAGTTCGGCAAGCGTCGATTTGACCGGATTTTGCGGGAAGGCGAGGCGCAGGTCGCGGGTGACTTTGGTCAAGTCTTCTGCCGATTTGCGCAATGCGGGAAAGTCGCCGGCTTTCACTGCTGCGAGTCGTTTGGTATCGCCCGCCAGTTCGATCAACTGTGCAGTGGACAGCGTCTCGCCGAAAAACTGCGCGGCGGTTTCAGCCAGCTGGTGTGCTTCGTCCAGGATGACGGTATTGCACGCAGGCAGCAGTTCGGCGACGCCTTCGTCTTTAAGCCACAGGTCGGCAAAAAACAGATGATGGTTGACCACAACGACTTCGGCATCGAGCGCGGCCTTGCGCGCGGCCATCACGAAACAGTTCTTGTAATGGCTGCATTCGCTGCCCAGGCAATTGTCGCGGCTGGAAACGGCGTATTGCCAGGCCGTGGCATCTTCAGGAATGCCTTCGGCTTCGGCGCGGTCACCACTTGAACTGGTTTTGGCAAAGCTGGCGATTTTGGCCAGCCACTTCGGATCGTCGCGATTGGCAAAGCGACCATCGCTGAGATTGCGTTCCAGATGATGATGGCAGACGTAATTGGCGCGACCCTTAAGCAAGGCCACCTTGACCGGGGATTTGAGCGCCCGGCGCGCGGCAGGCAGATCGCGGTGAAACAACTGATCCTGCAGCGCCTTGGTGCCGGTGGATATCACCACTTTCCCGCCCGACAGCAAGGCAGGAATAAGATAGGCAAGGGTTTTACCGGTGCCGGTACCCGCTTCGGCCAGCAACACGCTGTTGCCGGCCACCGCACGTTCAACGGCTTCAGCCATCGCCAACTGCTGCGGTCGCGCGCGCCAGCCGGACAGCTCTTCGGCAAATGCGCCTTCGGGGGAAAATATGCGTTTCAGATCAGACATGTTTGAATCAGGATTTGAAGCGGAGTGTAACATTCAGCCCATGCCGACCTGTTTGTATTTCCTTTAGTTGCACCGGCCTTCTGACGCTAGAACCATGGACTCCATCGTTTACGCTCCCGCCATGCGCACTTTCCTGCTTTGCCTGCTGACCTGCGGATTCCCCACCTGGGCCCACGCTGAAATAGCCCAGTTGGAGATGCGCCCGCGAATTTACGCCAGCGCAGAATACCTGGCAGGGCAGCCCGGCAAGCCTGCCGTGTTGCTGCTGCACGGTTTTTTGCAGACGCGCGAGTTCCCCACGGTCGCCGGCCTGGCGCGGGGTCTGCATGACGCAGGCTACGCGGTACTGAGCCCCACGCTCAGCCTGGGCGTTCCCAACCGCCGGCAAAGCCTGGCGTGCGAGGCGGTGCACCGCCACGGAATGGAGGATGACATCGATGAGGTTGCGCGCTGGGTAGACTGGCTGAAGTCACGGGGACATCGCTCGATTGTGCTGGTCGGGCACAGTTTTGGCAGCTTGCAACTGCTGGCTTACCTGAGCGCTCGCCCGGATAAATCCGTTAAAGGCCTTATGGGTGCCTCGCTGATCGAAACCCAAATCGGCGCAACGCCCCGCCCTGCCCTGATCGCACAACTGGAAAACCGGGAACTCGGCAAAAAAGGGGCGCTGATCACCCAGAACCTGTCGCTTTGCAAAAAATACACGTCTGCACCGCACGGTCTGTTGTCCTACGTCCGCTGGGACCAGGCGCGTATCCTGGCAGCCGTTAAAAATACGCCCGTAACGGTTCAGCTCATCATGGGCGATGCGGATAACATGATCGGACAGAACTGGATCAGGTCGCTGCAGCACGTCCAAACCCACTTGGTGGTGATCCCTGGTGCCAACCATTTCATGGACGGCGAGCACGAGTTCGACCTGCTGGAACACACGCTCGCTTTTCTGGAACGCATGGATAAGGCCCCAATCCGATGAAGTGGTACGCACCCGTTTCAATCAGGCAGATTGCGCTCGGATTTATTGGCAGCCTGCTGGCAATGATGATCCTGATTGCGGGATTTGCCGCCTATCAAACCCATAACGTCACCCTGGGCCTGGAACAGGCCAACCATGAAGCGGCCCGATCCGAGCTTGCCGCAGCGGTCGAGCGGTTGTTGCGCCGAACGGAAAATCAGGCCGAAAAACTGTCGCACTGGGATGAAACACGGCAGCAACTGGTATTGCCCGAGTATTACCCTTACTGGCGTGATCAGCGGGTATACGAAAGCGGCATGTTGCCCAGCCGCTTTATCCGAACCGTCCTCTATACCGCGTCGGGCAAGTTGCTGGCCTCCAGTCCGCGGGAACATCGCTTTCCAGCCGGCCTTCCGGCCGGGGTCGTGCCGCATGAACCTACCAGCTGGCTCGTCAACGATGACGGCACGATAGCGATGTACCAGTCATTTCCTGTCTACAGCGACGAAGGACGCCAAACCCTGCTTGGCGTGGGACTGCTTCGGCTCAATTTCCTGCCCGAGTTATTGCGCCAGGCGGACTTCCGCTTCGTCAACAAGGACAGCGTGGGGTTGGCGTTGAAAGCCAACGCAAGCATTCCCGCGTCACAGCTGTTATCGCAGCTGAGCTTCAACGCACGCTCGAACCCCGATCAATTCCGCTTCCAGACCATATTATCCAGAACACTGCTTGCCTTGTTTGTGCTGCTGACGGCGGCGGCACTGGTGGGGTTTTTCATATACAACCGCTTGCTGGTGCGACCGCTGGGCTGGCTGTCGCAGGAAATCGACGCCATGCAACAGGGGCATTCCAGTCACCCCCTTTCGCGCGCCCGGCCCATGCGTATCACCGAGCTGGAGAACATCCGCCGATCGCTTTACAACTACCAGTTGCAGCTACGGGATCTGCACGGCTCGCTGGAACACCAGAATCGGGAGTTCCACTCCCAGGCGCGACAGGATGCACTCACCGGTAGCCACAACCGGCGCGCCTATGAAGAGGACTGGACGCGCTTTCGCAAGGAACTGAAAGCCGCGCCGCAGGGTGCCGCCTATCTGCTGTTTGACTGCGACCGTTTCAAAACCATCAACGACACCTATGGTCACGCCAAGGGCGACCGCGTCCTGACCATCATCGCCAATGCCCTGACCATGGCGCTCCGGGCCAACGACCGACTGTATCGGCTGGGCGGCGACGAATTTGCCACTTTCCTGTCGAACACCACACCCATTCAGGCCAAGCAGATTGCACAGCGCTGCCAGAGCCTTATCGACGCTGCGCACTTTGACGATCTGGAAATTCGCGAGCCGATAGGCGTCAGCATTGGTATCGCGTTTTGCCCAGCCGAGAATGTTGAACAAGCGGATGAACTGCCCAAACAGGCTGACATCGCCATGTATACCGCCAAGCAGCCGGGGCGCTCCCGCATTGCGCTGTTCGGGGAGGACACCGAGCGGGCATCGCAAACCCTGGTGGCGAGCCGCGAGACCAGCGCCCTGTTTCAGGCGCTGGCCACGCCGGGCATGGTCGAAATGCACTACCAGCCGATCTTCAGCCTGCCCGGGCGCAAGGTCGACTATTACGAGGCGCTGGCACGCATCCGTCACCGCGGCGAACTCCTCATGCCGGACGCCTTCCTGCCGGTCATCAGCAGTCGCCGCCTGGAAACCGAGTTCGACATGGCGGTGCTGCATCAGATCGATGCGGATATTTCATCGCAGCAACTGCCGCCGGGCATGGGCATTTCGATCAACATTTCCGCCCAGAGTATTTCACGGCCTGAGGTCATTTCCCACCTGATGGAGTTGTCCCGTCACAATGTGCGCCACCCCCTGATGCTGGAGATCACGGAAACCTCTCTGATCACGCAGATGAACGAAGTGAGCACCTATCTGGAGTTACTCCACACCGCCAACTTCCGTATTGCCATGGACGACTTCGGCACCGGTTATTCTCCCCTGCGCTATCTTGTTGATCTGCCGGTCGACGTGGTCAAGTTCGACATATCGCTGGTGAATAAACTGGCTGAAGACAACCGCGCCGGACAGGTGGTTGCGGACTTCGCCCGCATGATGGGTGAAGTGGGCTATTCACTGGTGGCTGAAGGGGTGGAAACTGAAGTGGTCCTGCAAAAAGTGGAGAGTCTGGGAATCGCCCACGCACAGGGATTTTTGCTGGGGAGACCGGTCCCGCTGGTCATATTGGCCGCGACCCTTGCGGAACAGGACGCCGTGTCGTCTGTGAGCTGAACCCCCGCGGCTTAGTGTTTGCCCGAGCGCCAGATGGAAAAGATAATCCAGAGGCTGTTAAAAAATGCAATCAGAAAACCCAGCAGCCCGAACAGGGGCAATCCGAACAACTTGGCCCCCCCCTCCACCGTCATGATGATGCTGGACCCCACCACCAGCGACGCGGTCAGAATGCCCATGGTGATGCGGTTGCTGGCGCGGTCCAGCTGGTGGCCGAAATGATCCAGCCGCTTCAGATCCAGATCGATCTTGATTCGCCCGCGCCGCACATCTCTCAGCAGATGACGCAGATCACGCGGCAAATCGGCCACCACTTCCAGCGCCTCGCGCACACTTTTACGCCCGCGCGCAAACAGGGCTTGCGGTGTGTAGCGCTGCTGGATAATGCGCTCCACAAACGGCGTCACATTGTCGATCATGTGAAAACGGGGATCGAGCTGCTGACCCAGGCCCTCCAGCGTGATCAGCGTCTTGAACAACAAGGTCAGATCGGCTGGCAGCAGCAGATTGTTGTCGCGCATCATGGCGGTGATGTCATTCAGCAACGCGCCAATTTTCACGTCCTTGAGCTGCAGATCGTCGTAGCTTTGCAGCAGCTCCGCCACGTCGTAGGCCAGGCGATCCTCATCTTCAACGGATTCGTTACTCCAGTCGAGCAGCACCTGTAGCAGGGCCTGTTCGTCCTTGCGCGTCAGGCCGCTCAGCATATCGACAAGCTGGTTGCGACGGTTATTCGTCAGCATCCCCACCATGCCGAAATCAATCATGCCGATGCGATTGCCCGGCAGGAACATCACATTGCCGGGGTGCGGGTCGGCATGAAAGTAGCCATGCTCCAGCACCATGCGCAACACCGTATCAGCGCCGCGTGCAGCCAGTATGACCGGGTCGAGTCCCTGTTCACGCAGCCTGTCGGGGGCAACTCCCGACAGGCCGATGATCTGCTCCTGCACATTGACGCGATCATTGGTGAATTCCCAATACACCCGGGGAATCTGCACCATCGGATCATCGGAAAAATTGCGCGCAAACTGCTCGATGTTGCGCGCCTCTTTTGCCAGGTCGAGCTCGCGATTCAGCGAGCGGCGGAACTGTGAAACAATTTGCACCGGATCGTAGCGACGTGCATCCGGCACTTCGCTTGCCAGCAATCGTGCCGCGTGTTCCAGAATGCGCAGATCAGCCCGGATCACCGTCTCAATATCCGGGCGTCGAACCTTGACTACGACGGATGATCCATCCTTGAGCGTGGCGCGATGCACCTGTGCGATGGAACCCGCCGCCAGCGGCACCGGGTCAAATTCGGCAAATACCACGCTGGGGTCCCCCTTGAGTGCCGCCGCCAAAACGGGGTGCAACACTTCGTAAGGGACTGCGGGTACCTGACTATGCAGCTTTTCGAATTCGCTGATCCAATGCGGCGGGAACATATCGACCCGGGTCGCCAGCAGCTGCCCCAGCTTGACGAAAGTCGGACCCAACTCCTCCAGCGCCCGGCGGATGCGAACGGGCGCGTCAAGCTGACTGATGTCACTGGTGCTGTGCCAATGCAACACCCGACCCGCGCGCTCAAGCACACCGCTGATGCCCAGCATGCGCACCAGATCGCCCCAGCCATAGCGAATCATCACCGAAGCGATTTCATGCAGCCGCGGCAGGTCACGTACAACGGATAGTGTTTCCCAGAGCATTGTTATTTTTTTGAGCCAGTCATGCCGAGAGTGTACCCGCAAGGGGCACGCCGGATTCGTAAGCCACTAAAGCGGC
>JADMKH010000102.1 GCA_018780025.1 Thiobacillus sp. | reverse complement strand
GCGGCTGCCCAACTGGCCGGCGCGCGACGAGGAACAGGTGCCGGTGGCGCGGCTGGCGGTGGGCGAGCATGTGCTGGTGCGTCCCGGCGAGACGCTGCCCGCCGACGGCGTGGTGGTCGACGGCCACAGCGCGGTGAGCGAAGCGATGCTCACCGGCGAATCGCTGCCGGTGTCCAAGATCGTGCAATCGCGGGTGGTGGGCGGCAGCCTCAATCAGGCCAGCCCGTTGGTGGTGCGGGTAGAAAAACTCGGCGCCGATACGCGGCTGGCTTCCATCGTGCGCCTGCTCGACCGCGCGCAAAGCGAAAAGCCGCGCATCGGCCAGCTGGCCGACCGTGCCGCCGCCTGGTTCGTCGGCCTGCTGCTGATCATCACCACGATAGTCGGTTTCGTCTGGTACGCCATCGATCCGTCGAAAGTGCTGTGGATCGTGGTGTCGATTCTGGTCGTCACCTGCCCCTGCGCGCTCGGGCTGGCCACCCCCGCCGCGCTCACCACCGGAACCGGCCGGCTCACCCGGCTGGGCCTCTTGACCACGCGCGGCCACGCACTGGAAACGCTGGCACGCGCGACCGACCTGGTATTCGACAAGACCGGCACCCTTACTCACGGACAATTGAGCGTGCGTCGCGTGGTGCCACTGGGTTCACGCAACGAATCCGAAGTCCGTGCATTGGCTGCTGCACTTGAGGCAGGCTCCGAGCATCCGATTGCGCGGGCACTGAGTGTGGCCGGCACCTCAACATGCAACGCCAGCCAGATTCGGAACACGCCCGGGCGCGGCGTTGAAGGCGTAATCGAAGGACACACCTACCGCATCGGTTCGCCGCGCTTTGCTTCGCGCAGCGAATCGACCCCCGCGCCGCCGGAACAAGATGGCGGATCGAGTTGGGTCGCGCTGGCTGACGAATCCGGATTGATCGCCTGGTTTGCGTTGGCCGATTCACCCCGACCTGATGCCGCCGCCTCACTCACCGCCCTGCGAGCACTGGGGCTGCGCCTGCATCTTTTATCCGGAGATGGCGAAGCGGCAGTAAAAGCAACGGCACAGCAACTCGGCATGGCCGACTGGCGCGCCGGTGCACTGCCGGAAGACAAGCTCGCTTACGTCAAGGCGCTACAGGCAGAAGGCCGTATCGTCGCCATGGTGGGCGACGGCATCAACGATGCGCCGGTACTGGCCGGCGCGCAGATATCCATTGCCATGGGCGAAGGTGCCGACGTGGCGCAGGCGGCCGCCGACATGGTCATGCTTGGTGGCCGCCTCGCCACGCTTGCAGACGGCATCGCGCTCGCCCGCAAAACCCAGAAGATCATTCGCCAGAATCTGGGCTGGGCGCTGGGCTACAACCTCATCGCCATCCCCGCCGCCGCGCTCGGCTACGTCACCCCGTGGATCGCCGGCATCGGCATGTCGTCCAGTTCACTGCTGGTGGTGCTGAACGCGTTGCGGCTGTCCGATTTCAAGCAAGGCCGCGACGACGGCGCATCGACCGAAGCGCGCCCCGCCCACGCAACCCGCCGCTAGCCGTGGATATCCTGCTGCTGCTCATTCCGTTAAGCCTCGTCCTCGTCGGCATCATTGCCTGGGTCATGCTGTGGGCCGCAAAAAGCGGCCAGTTCGACGACCTCGAAGGCCCTGCGCACAGCATCCTCATGGACGACGACAAGCCCCTCAAGTCCAGCGATAACGCGCAGCATGAGGACGCCAAATAACGGCGTTCGCGTATCCTTTATTTCTGGCGGACAGCACAGGAGCTACAACATGAGCACGCCCATTCTCTGGTACTTTGCCGATCCCATGTGTTCATGGTGCTGGGGCTTTTCGCCCGCCATCGACGTGCTGCGCGACGAATACCGCGACCGGATGAAAATCGCACTGGTGCTGGGCGGCCTGAGGCCGGGCGAAACCACGCCCATGACGCCGGCGGCGCGCGAAGACATCCTGCACCACTGGCACGCCGTGCACACCCGCACCGCGCAACCCTTCAAATTTGAAGGTGCACTGCCCGATGGTTTTGTGTACGACACCGAGCCGGCCAGCCGCGCCGTGGTCGCAATCGGTGCGATTGAACCCAAGCTGGTTTTTCCGCAGTTCCAGGCAATTCAACACGCGTTTTATGCGCAGGGTCGCGATATAACACAGGCCGCGGTTCTGGCCGAACTTGCAACCGTACTCGGCGTGGATGGCACCGCTTTTCTGGACCTGTTTAACAGTGACGCGGCACGTGCCAAAACGCAGGCGCATTTTCAGCAGGCACGAAAAGCAGGTATCAAGGGATTCCCCACCTTGATCATGCAACGGGATATGCAATTGCACCCCATCAGCAACGGTTGCCTGCCGCTGGAAACCGTGCGCGAGGCGATCGACCTTAGCCTGCAAGCGAAATCCTGACTCCCCGGCGCAACAAGCCCATCCTTTGAGCCAGCTGCGCCCGCCATTACACTCTCCCCACCCTCAAATCCGGAGCGTTTCCCATGACCCGTTTTTCCCTGTTTTCCACCCCGCTGCTGATTGGCGTGCTCATGCTGGGCATCTCCGGTTGCGGTGCCAGCGAACCCGGCAAGCAAGGGATTTCCACCGCCCCGACCGTCGGCCAGCCGGCCAACCCGCGCGTGCTGATCGAAACCAGCAAAGGCAACATCACGGTTGAAATCTTCCCCGCTCAGGCGCCGCAATCGGCGGGAAACTTCATTAATTATGTGAAGACCGGTTTTTACGATGGCCTGATATTTCATCGCGTCATCCCCGGCTTCATGATCCAGACCGGCGGCATGACGCCCGACATGACCGAGAAACCCAAGAATGCACCGATCCAGAACGAAGCCGACAATGGCCTGAAAAACCTGCGCGGCACCCTGGCGATGGCACGCACCGGCGAACCGCATTCGGCCAGTTCGCAGTTCTTCATCAACGTCGCCGACAACGCTTTCCTCAACCATCGCGGCAAGAGCTTCGAAGGCTGGGGCTACGCCGTGTTCGGCCAGGTGATCGACGGCATGGACGTGGTCGATGCCATCGTCGCGGTGCCACGCGGCAACCGCGGCCCGCATGGCGATGTTCCCGTCGAACCGATCGTGATGCAGCGCGTCACCCTGCTGCCCGAGACAGCGCAATCTGCCACGGCGCAGCCCGAACCCGGCAACAACAAAAAGCAGTAGGGCGCCATCTGTCTCCCTATTCCAAATTGTTGCTGCTCGGGCTGACGGCACCGCTGGCCATTGCGCTCGGCCTGATGGCCGGGGCGCTGCCCGACGATCGCGAACTGGCCATGCAGATTCTCACCGAACTGCGCGGGCCGCGCGTAGCCGCCGCGTTTGCCTGCGGCGGCTTGCTGGCACTGGCGGGTGCATTGATGCAGACGCTGTTCCGCAATCCGCTGGCTGAACCCTATCTGCTGGGTGTCTCTGGTGGCGCCGGCCTGCTGGCCCTGCTCGGCATGGCTGCCGGATTGGCGTGGCCGTGGATATCCGCACTCGCCTTTGCCGGCAGCCTGTTGGCGCTGTCACTCGCTGCTGCGCTGGGGGGCCGCCTGCTAGCGCGCGACCACACCCCGCTGCTACTCGCCGGCGTAATGCTGGCAGCCGGTTTCGGTGCCTTGATCGCGCTGGTGTTGAGCGTCACCCCGGCCGAGCGCCTGCCGGGCATGCTATTCTTTTTGATGGGCGATCTGGCATGGACCGCCCAGCCCGCGTTGCTGTGGGCGGCATTGATTCTGGCAACCGCGGCGGCGCTGGCGCTGGCCGGACGGCTCGACGTGCTGCAACTCGCCCCGCTGAAAGCCGCCTCCCTCGGCATCGCCGTCGCGCCCACCCGCTGGATGCTATTCATCCTGGCCGGTGCCTGCACCTCCCTGGTCGTGGCGCAGGCCGGCAGCATCGGCTTCGTCGGCCTAATGGTGCCGCATGCGTTGAGAAAACTGGGGCTCTCAGGCCACCGCACCCTGCTCCCCGCCTGCGCACTGGCCGGCGGCAGCCTGCTGGTGCTGGCCGATGCGCTGGCACGCACCGTGATCGCCCCGCGTGAACTGCCGGTGGGGGTGTTGACCGCCCTGCTCGGCGTGCCGCTGATGTTGTGGCTATTACGGAGGCCATGAATACGGCAGAGGCTGAAACCGGCCAGAAGCAGGAAGCGAAGTTTCATGATGGGACGCGGTCGGGGCTGGGCAGCGGTGCCAGCAGGGCGCGAATATCCGCCTCGCCGAATTTGGCGAGCGCGGTGCGCGTCTTCCGACAGCACGCTGGCGGCGAGTTCGGCTTTTTTCTCCTGCAGGGCGAGGATTTTTTCCTCGATGCTGCCTGCCACCACCAGCTTGTAAACGAACACGTGCTTGGTCTGGCCGATGCGGTGGGCGCGGTCGGTGGCCTGGTTTTCCACCGCAGGGTTCCACCACGGGTCGTAGTGGATGATGGTGTCGGCGGCAGTGAGGTTGATGCCGACGCCGCCCGCTTTCAAGCTGATGAGGAACACTGGCACCGTTCCTTCCTGAAAGTTGCGGATGACGGTTTCGCGGTCGGTAGTGTCGCCGGTGAGGATGACGTATTCGATTTTCCGCGCAGCGAGTTCCAGCTCGATCAGCGCGAGCATCGAGGTGAACTGCGAGAACAGCAGCACGCGGCGCCCTTCGTCGAGCAGCTCCGGCAGCATGTCCATCAGGAGGTCGAGCTTGGCGCGTTCCTTGACCTTCTGCGCGCCCGCGCTTTTGAGCAGGCGCGGGTCGCAGCACACCTGACGCAGCTTCAGCAGCGCATCCAGAATCACGATCTGGCTGCGGGCGAAGCCTTTTTGCGCGATGGCTTCCAGCACTTTGGCGTCCATCGCGCTGCGCACGGTTTCGTACAGGTCGCGCTGGTCGCCAACGATTTCGGCGGTGCGCACGATGATGGTCTTCAGCGGCAATTCCTTCGCCACCTCTTCCTTGCGCCGCCGCAAAATGAACGGCGCGACGCGCCTGGCCAGAATCCCGGAACGGATCGCGTCGCCGTGTTTTTCGATCGGGGTGCGGAAGGCGCGGGCGAACTGCTTGCTATCGCCCAGAAAGCCCGGCAGCAGAAAATCGAACTGCGCCCACAGCTCGCCCAGGTGGTTTTCCAGCGGCGTGCCGGTCAGGCACAGGCGATGCCGCGCTTTGATATCGCGCACGATCTTGGCGGCGCGGCTGCCCGCGTTCTTCACCGTTTGCGCTTCGTCCAGAACCAACAGATGCCAGTCGATTTTTCCCAGCGTGTCGTGGTCGCGCCACAGCAGCGGATAGGTGGTGAGCGCGATATCGTGCTGCGGAATACCGCCGAAACGCTCGGCGCGGTCCTTGCCGTGCAGCGACAGCACCTTCAAGGCGGGCGCGAAGCGTTCGGCCTCGCGCTTCCAGTTGAAAATCAGCGAAGTGGGCAACACCACCAGCGCCGGGCGATCCAGCCGCCCGGCCTGCTTTTCCAGCAGCAGGTGCGCCAGCGTCTGCGCGGTTTTGCCCAGCCCCATGTCGTCGGCCAGTATCCCGGCCAGATTCTGCTCGCGCAGGTATTGCAGCCAGGCCAGTCCTTCGCGCTGGTAGGGGCGCAGTGCCAGCCCCAATCCCTTAGGCGGTTTGACCGCCTTGATGCCGCCCTGATGCTGCAATTGGCGGGCGAGCTGGATCACCGCGTCGCCGCCTGTATTGTTCCATTGCGGGCTGTCGGCAAGCTCGGCCAGGCGCGGCGCATCCAGCCGCGACACCTTGAGTGCGCCTTGCGGGCGCGCGTCGAACAGATCGATGAGGGTGCGCGCCAGCGGTTTCAACCGCCCCGCCGGTGCGGTGAAACGCGCGCCCTCCGGCGTATGCAGCGTGATCATTTCGGCATCGCGGATTTTCTTCAGCCTGGCCGCATCCAGCCAGCGCGCATCGTGCTGAAACAGGTCGTACAGCAGCGGTGCCAGCGGCAGGCGCTGGCCTTCAAGCACCACGCCGAGATTGAGCGACAGCCAGCCGTTGCCGTCGTCGTGGAAGTCCGCTTCCCAGGCTTCGGCCTCCAGTACGTAGTGGCGGAAGTTACGCGGCACGTCCAGGGTCCAGCCGTCGGCGCGCAGCGCGGCCAAACCGATCGCAATAAATTCCGGCCACGCCGATTCGCTGGCCAGCCCGAGCAGGTGTTTGGGGGGTTTGTCCAAGGCCTGCGGCGGCACCGGTTTGAAACCCAGGGTGTCGAGCTGCTTGATGCAGGCGGCTTCGCGCACGGTGTCGCGCCTGACCCGCACCGCTTCGCCGGCGGGCGTGGTGACAAATTCAGTGGGATCGTCCGCCATGAAACTGAACGTGTCGTATTGAAATTGCAGCGTGACGAAATCGAACAGCACAGTGAAATAGCTGTGGCTGTAGTCGCGGTAGCGGTTCATGCCATAGCTTGTCAGCGTGCCCAGTGTCAGCCTGGGCTGCGGGGCAGTGTCGATCACGCGCAGGCTGGTTGTCGTCTGCGGACGCGGCAGCTCGGGCGCAAGCTCGGCCAGCGCACCCGACACCAGCGGCACATCCAGCGCAGACAACGGCGGCAGCGCAAACAGATGGGCGAGTTGCGCCGGTGAATACGGCACATCGAGCAGCCCCAGCTCGCCGCGCGCGCCATCGACATACCAGGTGTGTTTTAGCGTCAGCACCTGATCGGCCGGCGGAGTCGCGACCAGCTCGGCGCGGATACGCTGATTGCTGTCGGCCGGCCATTGCAGGATGGCCGGGCGCGCGGGTGCGGCGGCAAGCGGCTGCAAATCTTCGCCCACATAAAACAGCCGGCCGCTTGCCAGCATGCGTTGCAGCACAAGCTCGCCCTTTTCGCCCGCTAGTGGAAAACTGTCGATAAAGGCGTGACGGTCGCGCTGTCCCCACAGCAGCGGCAGGATGGTCAGATCGTCTTCCGACACAAACGAAGGCGGGTTGGTGATGGCGCGCTCGACGTTATTCCAGTCGTCCAGCTTCAACGGCCGCCCGTGATCGTCCAGCCGCGCCTTGAAGAAGGTCACACGCAGGCTGCCATCCGCGCGCGGCGTCAGGCAATAGAGCAACGTGTCGCGCCGGGGTGGGGTTTTGGCGGGTTTCGCCGGGCGGGCCTCGGCCAGCGTGCGGCGGAACTCCTCCAACCAGGTCAGCACATCGGGGTTGATTTTGGTCGGCGGCCTGTTTTGTTGCAGCTAGGCCAGCAGGGTCGCCGCGGTGTGTTTGCAATGCCATTGAACCGGGCAGCTGCAATGCGGCGAGATCACGATATCGCCCGCGAGGTTGGTGCTGAAACGGATTTTCACCTGATAGGGCCTGGGTGCGCTGCCCAGCACAAATGCGGACAGCTCAGGTGATTCGGCACTCAGGCGGGTGACGGAGCGAACATAGGTTTTCGCCTTGATCAGTTCGCGCGCGCCAAACCAGCGCAGGACATCGGCTTCGGTAAAAAAAGGGAGGGACATGATGAAAACGGGCAAGCAATGGGCGCATTTTACCCGCTGTTTGTTAGAGTAAGCTTGCAGCGTTCAGACCGGAATTGTTGCCTGATTGGCAGCGGAGAAACCGGTTCAGCGCCCAAAGGTGCACTAGCCAGGAGTTGGACGCTTACCAAGGGTAGCCCTAAACAGACGCTCAAAGCTTGCGATAACTGGCAGTCAATAGTACACGGTGCCGTTATTGATCCGGCACGCATTAAACGGGATTGCATGTGTAGGTCGGCAATACTTTGCCGACAGCCCGCAGCGTGCGTCGGCAAGGTATTGCCGACCTACTCCCTCTCTCGGATAAAGGATGCCGGATCAATAGGTGCATTACTGACCAGAACAACGGCTATTTCGGTCGGGCGAGCACCGTTCCCCTGTGATAGGCCGGTAGTCTCGAAGTCGATAACTGCGTAGGTGCTCAAAGGAGGGGCAAGATTTCCCGATTAAACAATTTGGAGAACTTACCCATTCTGTCGCCACCCTTCACTTGCACTCCAGAGCAGATCGAGCCTGCTGTTTATCGAAGCTGATGCCAACACAGGCAGTAAAAAAATGCGCAAATCATTGATGACCGTCGCCAGCGGCATCGAGACCAGAGCGTTCTTGCGCAGGAAGGCCAGCCACTGCTTTTCCTTCTGAGTATCATTGATAAATTCGTCGCTCAGTCCGATGGGAGTTCCTTCGGGAAACACGGTGCGCCTACGCTCGAAGGTGGCCGCGACCGCCCGTGTCAGCAACAAGCCATCGAAGTCCGAGTGCTTCGCCAGTACCCAAAGGTCGAAGAAATCCTTCATCCGGCTGTTCAACATGCCAAGCGATGTCAGCGCCTCCAGTTTTTCCGCAACGACGGTGTATCGGGGATAGACCCACAACTGCGGTTCGGGCATGCCGGGCAAGATGATCGGATAACGCACCTCCTCAGGGCCGGGTACCACGGCATCGCCGAACCCGACATCAACCTGAATTGGGCAGCGGGCAGTATCCAGCAGGCCCATCAGCGTGAGCCGAACGCCTGCGTAGTTGGCCTCCTTGCGAATCTCGGCAGCCTTTACGGAATTGGGCTGGAACACCATGCCGTCCTCAACATCAATGCGGCAGATGCTTTGGAAGACATCCTCCAGATGAGGAATCTCGGCTGATCCGTAACCGAGGAAATCGGCGTCATGGGTCGGCCGATGCGGTATGTCGAACCACAGGTCGAACAGCAGTGCTCCCTTGAGCAAAAACTGGTCGCGCTGCTCTGAAATGCTCAAACGGTAGAGCATGCGCTCCAGTGCGTAGCGCGTCAGCAACAGATTGAAGTCCAGCTTGTCTGCCCGCGCCTTGTTGAGCAGGCGGTCACGGATGGACGCACCGATGTTGCCGGGTTTGCCAACGCGGGTCATGCCAGACTTTCCAGATACGGGCGCATCACGTTGGCCACGCGGCAGACCTTGGCGTAGTGCCAGATGTCGTCACTCGTCATACGCTTCTCGTGCCAGGCCTCGCGCAGCGCCTCCAGGGCGACATCGAGGCCGATCTTGTTGCGGTATTTGAAACAGTCGGCCACGGTCTTGGCGACACCGGTGATGCGGACGGTCACGCCATCCACGACGTGTTCCTCGACGCCCTCGGTGAGTGCCGATCCGGAGAAACGCACGATGCGCAGCGGCGGATAGTCGAGCTTCGGTCTGATGGCTTTGTTTTCTATGGCCAGCCACACCTCGAAAGGCGCTTGAGTCGTCAGGCCGTAAAAACGCAGGGCTGAAAGCAGGCAAACGACGCCATTGGGTACCCTGAGCGCCACTTCCGCCAGAGCCCCCTGGGCCGAGACTTCTCGTCCGGGCAGCCCGTAAAGCCCCCGCCCGACACGCTCCAGCTGCCCGCGACGGACGGCGCGGGTCAGCGAAACGCGGGGAATTCCCAGTGGCAGCAGATCGCACGGGCGAATCAACCCCTGGGATCGCGCCAGATCTATCAGTCTCTCGGCAGGCTCATTCATGTCGGACAGGGTGTTACATAACATCGGTAGTTGTCAATATCTGCCGACATATCGGAACGAATGATGTAGGGCTGGATTTGCCTCCATCAAAGCCCTATGAATGAATCTCCTATCACCTCACAGAGGAGTTCATCATGGATGCCATTTCCAATTCCAACCACAGTTGCGTAGGAATGGCCGCATCAATAGCGGAAATGCCACAGATCAACCCACTTACCTGCCCGGACAATACGCAGAACCGCCACACAATGCCGCCCAGGCCGTCGTGCTGCTATGCTCGGATTCATTACCGACCGCCTTCGTTTCATGGAATCCATTGCTCCCAGACTGACCGCGTTTCAGCTCACGCTGCAAACCGGCACCCGCACACTGGTCGAATCGCTCGATCTCACGCTTGAATCCGGTGAGGTGCTGGGCATTCTCGGTGCCAACGGTGCCGGCAAGTCGACGCTGCTGACGGTGCTGGCAGGGCTCGCCGCGCCCGTACAAGGCCAGGTCACGCTCGACGGCCACACGCTCAGCACGCTGCCGCCGCTCACCCGTGCGCAGCATGTCGGCCTGTTGCCGCAGGGCGACGAGGGCGGGTTTTTCGGCAGCGTTGCCGAATTCATCACGCTTGGGCGCTACCCTTTCGACGCTGCCCAGGGCAAGCCCCTCGGCCACGCGCCCGATAACCTGGCCCCACATCTGATAACGTGGGAATTGACCGAACTGGCCGGGCGCAGGTTCGACACGCTATCCGGTGGCGAACGCCAGCGTGCGCGGCTGGCGCAGCTGGCAGTTCAGCAAACCAGCATTGCCCTGCTGGACGAGCCGCTGACCCACCTTGACCCGGCGCATCAGGCCCGATTGCTGGCCTGGGCGCGCAACGAAGCCAACGCTGGCCGCACGGTGGCGATGACGCTGCACGATCCCAACTGGGCCGCAGGCCACTGCGATCGCCTGCTGTTTCTGCATGGCGACGGGCGCTGGCAGCTGGGCACGCCAGCCGATCTGCTCACTCCCGAGGCACTCGAAGCCCTGTACGGTCCCGGAACGGCGGCACTTTGGCAGCTTAAGGACCGGGGTCAGCCTGTATAATCGCGGTCTATTCCGCATTCACCCGCCCTACGCGCACCTCATGATCCGTCGCATTTTCAATAAAGTATTCGGCCGCAAAACACGCTCTGCTTCCGGCGCCCAGGTTCTGGCGCACGCCGCGCACGGCATCCGCCGCGACCAGCTCGACGACTGTGCGCTGAAAACCTGCGAAACCCTGGTGCAAGCCGGATTCAAGGGTTATCTCGTGGGCGGCGCAGTGCGCGATCTGTTGCTGGGCAAGACGCCCAAAGACTTCGACGTTGCAACCGACGCCACCCCGGAAGAAGTGCGGCGTTTATTCCGCCGTTCAAGAATCATCGGGCGGCGCTTCCAGATCGTTCACGTCATGTGCGGCCGCGTAACCATCGAAGTCACCACCTTCCGCTCCAACGAGCAAAAAGAAACGGACGAAGTAGACGAACGCCCCACCGATGAACATGGCCGTCTGTTGACGGACAACGTCTTCGGCAGCATGGCCGATGACGCCGCACGCCGCGACTTCACCATCAACGCCCTCTATTACGACCCCTCGCGCGAGGAAGTGCACGACTACTTCGACGGCGTGGCCGACTGTAAAAAACGGGTGCTACGCATCATCGGCGACCCCGAAACGCGCTTCCGCGAAGATCCGGTGCGGATGCTGCGCGCTGCGCGTTTTGCCGCCAAGCTCGATTTCCATATCGACCCCGAAACGCGCAAACCGGTTGCCACGCTGGCGCCGCTGCTCGCCAACATTCCGCGCGCGCGCATCTTCGACGAAGCGCTGAAACTGCTGATGTCCGGCCACGCCCTGCGCGGCGTGCACCAGCTGCGCGCCGAGGGCCTGCACCACGGCATGCTGCCGCTGCT
>JADMKH010000019.1 GCA_018780025.1 Thiobacillus sp. | reverse complement strand
AGGACGTGCTTGCCCTGGTCGCGAAAATATTCGGCAATCGACATGGCGTAGGCCGCACCATTCAGTCGCATCAGCGGCGGATGATCGGAGGGCGCAGCCACCACCACCGCACGCGCCATCCCTTCCGTGCCGAGGATGGTGTCGATGAATTCCTTGACCTCGCGGCCGCGTTCGCCGATCAATCCCACCACCACCACGTCGGCTTCGGTAAAGCGCGCCATCATGCCGAGCAGCACGCTCTTGCCCACGCCGCTGCCGGCAAACAAGCCGAGTCGCTGCCCACGTCCCACGGTCAACAGCCCATTGATTGCGCGCACACCCACATCCAGAGTCTGTCTGATGGGGGCACGCTCCAGGGGATTGATCGGGCGACTGTAAAGCGGAATCCGGCGCTCCAGCGAAAGCGAGCCCAGGCCATCGAGTGGCCGACCGGCGCCGTCGAGCACGCGTCCCAGTAGCCGGTCGCCCACCGGAACCTGGCGCACCCGGTCCTGCGCGCGGCGACGCGGTACATAGCGCAGACCCAAACGCGGGGGTTGAGCCGCCATCGGGTTGTCGGGTATCACGCGGGCACCCGGCATCACGCCGTAAATATCGGTGGCCGGCATGATGAACAGGCGGTCACCAGAAAACCCGGCCACCTCGGCTTCGATACTCTGCCCGCCCGGAACCTGGATATGACACTGGCTGCCCACCGGCAAGCGCAAGCCCACCGTTTCCATTACCAGTCCCGAAACCCGGGTGAGGCGTCCGCTGGTCGCGATTGGCGTCGCCCAGCTGACTGCTCGGCGGCAATCAGCCAGGTATTCACGCAGACGGACGATACGATCCATTATTCAATCCAGTTCTGGTTGGTACCCAGCACCATGACCACCTGGCGCCAGCGCGCGGGCAAGGTGGCGTCGAGATCCCCCTGCGGGGTTTCGATCAGGCAGCCGCCACGCACGATACGCGCATCTTCAACGATGCGCAGACGGTTCTTGTCCAGCACCTGATCGAGATGCGGGCGCACCAGCACGGCGTCTTCCGGGTTCAGCAACAGGCGCGCTTCGCGGCTGCTTTCGGCCATTTGCTTGAGCGCCATGTTCACCACATCGAGGATGCGTTCCGGATGCACCGACAGCTCGGCCGACACCACCTGGCGCGACACATCGAGTGCCAGCTCAAGCACCATGTCGGCGAGACGAAAATCCAGATTATCCAGCGTCGAAGCAAAGCTTTCTGCCAGCTCCTTCATGCGCTTGCAGGCCTGCTCGCCTTCAAGCCGCCCTGCGGCCAGGCCCTCGGCATAACCTTCTGCACGCGCGGCTTCACGCAAGCGGGCCAGGTCGGCTTCGGCATCCGGCGCCGGATCGCCATTCGACACGGCCAGTTCGACCACTTCCCACTGTTCAAACGCGGTGGTGTTATTTAACGCGATGTCGTCTTGCGTGCTCATGCCACCTCCTCTTCCGGGAACAGAATCGCGCCCTCTGCCGCAAGCCGCCGCAAGGTCGCGCCGGCGGCGTCCTGCGCGGACTGAATCTCGCTTACCGGCAACGCGCCCAGTGTGTCCAGATCATCGCGCATGCGCTGTGCTGCGGTAGGACTCATCACTGCCGAGAGCGCATCGAGTATGCGGCCATCGCTTCCCTTGAGTGCGTGCAACAAGGTGCGCGCACCAATATTACGCAAAAATGTTTTACGGCCCGACTCCGGCACGCGCACCAGATCTTCGAACGACAGATTGCGCACACGCAAACGCGCAGCCAGCCCCGCATCATTCTGGTCGAGCTGGTTCAGCACCGCCGCAGCACTGCCTTCGCTCATCTGTCCCAGCAGATTGACCACTGCGGCCTCACCCTGCAACGACGATGCAGGTTCCAGGCTCGCCAGCCAGTCATCCAGTTCGCGCATCATGTCGGGGCTGGGTGCATCGCTTTGCGCCAGGCACAACAGCGTATCGGCGCGAACGACGGCAGGCAACACGTCAAGCACGGCGGCGGCGACGTCACGCGGGAGCTGGGACAGGACAACCGCGATCAATTGCGGGGGTTGCGCTTCCAGCAATCCGGCAATCTCCGCAGGTTCGCGCCAGGCCAGCTTGTCCAGCGCTTGCGTACCCAATGCGCCCAGGCGCTGCAACATCGATTGAGCGCGCTCGGGACTCCAGGCAAGCTTGAGCGTTTCGTCCAGAAAGCGGCGGGTATCCGCAGCAAACCCGGTTTGCTCGGACGACTCGGCAGTGTAATCACGCAGGATGGCACGCACCCGCTCACGCGGCACCACATCCAGTTCGCGCATGGCACTGCCCAGGCGGCTGACTTCCAGGGGACTCAGGTAGCGGAACACGGCTGCTGTAGCAGCCTCGCCCAATGCGAGTAACAGCACCGCAGATTTCTCGATTCCGGCCTGGCTCATGCGCGCATCCACAACTTGATGACATCGGCCGCCACCCGCGGGTCTGAGATCACTTGCTGACGTGTCGCCTCGAGATCTCCATCAAAATCATCCATCACCAGATCGGATGACTCCGTTCGCCGGACACGGCGCCACCCCATGGCCAGCAACAGCAACACAACCGCGCCCGCGGCCATCCACCCCAAAGAAAAGTCGCGCTGGATTTCAGAATGCGGCTCGACCTGTGGAATCGATATTGCCTCAGGCAGCGCGGGGAGCGACTGCGTTTGCACTTCAGGCGCTTTTTCCTCTGGCTTGGGCAGCGCCACTGCAGGGAGCGCATACACGTTGACGGTATCGCCACGCGCAGGCTGATAACCCAGTGCCTGACGCGCCATCTGTTCAGCCTTCCAGCGCTCTTTTGCTGTGGCTGCGAAACCCAGAATCACGGTGGCATTGATGCGCTGGATGCTGCCTTCAGGCACGCTGGTCGTGCGCACGGTTTTTTCCAGCGGACGCGGCTGACCGCCAACCACGACATTGCGCACCTGCTCGACCGTCTGCCGGGTCTCGCTGTCTTGCAGCGTTGCGGTCACCTGCACGCTGACCCGATCTTTATCCAGCCACGGCGTCAATACGGCCAGCACCCGTCGAACCAGATCCTGCTCCAATGCCAATCGCTGGGATTGAACCGCCTCGGGCACCGCCCCCCCCAGCAACACGCCACTCGGGTCGAGCACCTGTACGTTGGTTCGTTTCATGCGTGGCACCCCAGCCGCCACCAGGGTCTGAATCGTTGTCACCTGACCCGCCGACAAATGCGCGCTCTTTCGCAGCCTCACCAGAACCGCAGCCGTTGCGGGAGGCGCATCGCGCAAAAAAGGGGAAGCCTTGGGGAGTGCAAGATGAACCCGTGCGATCTCGACCGCTTCCAGTTTTTGAATCGAGCGGGCCAGATCGATTTCGAGCGCACGCTGGATACGCTGCTGCTCCTGCAATGACGAAGCGCCAAAGCTGGGCGCGCGCTCCGCTTCATCCTGCCGTTCATCGTCGGTTTTTGGCAAGCCTCGCGCCGCCAGCCGGTAACGGGCCGCATGTAACTGATCGAACGGAACCTCAATGGTGCCATCCGCATCCGACAGTCGATAGGGGATATTCAGCTGTTCGAGTGCGGTGATGACTTCTCCGCCAGCACGATCCGACAGGTGCGCGTACAACACGCGATAGACAGGGGGATTGAACTTCAGATAGGCTGCAGCCAGGGCAATCAGCGGCAACAACACCAGCAATGCGAGCATAAAGCGGCGCAAAGGACTCGCATCTGCGATCAGGTCACGCAGACTGCTCAGCCAACCCGGCACTGTTCGCACCTTTTATGCGTGGCCGGGCTCGGCGCAATTGTCTTGATGAAATCGGGTTGAATAGTCACATTTCGATTATAACCAGTCAGGCGCTGCCACAGCGCGTAATACCACCTGCAATTCGCCCATCTGTTTACGGCCTTGAAACCACCACACGCCCCCCTTTTTTATGGTCAAGTTTCCGGTTTTCCCGGATAGCAGCAACATCGCCACCTGCCCCAGCGTAGGTTGGTGTCCAACGATCATCACCGGACTGGTCGCATGCGGCCATTCCGCTGCAGCCAATACCGCTTCGGCGTGCGTGCCGGGTGCGAGCTCGGGCAACACGTCATAATGGCGCCCCAATGCCTGCGCAGTTTGCACCGCCCGCACAGCCGGGCTGACCAGAATGCGGATATCCGGCGACAGACGCGGGGTGAGCCAATCGGCCACACGGGCAGCCTGCTTGCGACCCTTGTCGGTCAGTTCCCGATCGAGATCAGGGCTGCTGTCTTCTGCGTCAGCATGACGCCATAAAATCAATTCCATTTATTCCTGTTTCCTCATCCATATTCGTTGCGCGTTTGAAGCGCCGCCATTCTGCCGCTGCTTCAAGTAGAAAAGATGACAAGACGCCTTTAGCGCGAAGCATCCATGCCAGCGGCAGTCGCAGGGTATGGCGCCATTCAGAAATCGCGATGTCCGTCGTCACCGAATTGGAGAAAGCCGGTGCAACCGCTAGCACCGTAACAAAGGACAGCAACCTGGAGGCGGTCCGAAACTCATTCCACTTGTTCCAGCCGATAGCCTTGACGGTACACGGAGGTAAGCCGCCAGCCGCATTCCGGAACCAGTTTCAGCTTGCTGCGCAGATGGCGGACATGCACATCCACGGTGCGGGTATCGATGTCGGGGCTGGAGCCCCACACAACCTGGATCAGGTGCCCACGTGGCAGGAGCATTCCCACGCGACCGAAGAAATGGAGCGCGAGCTCCGTTTCTTTTTCGGTCAGCTTGATTGACTCGCCGTTCAATTCAAACTTGCGGTTTCCAAAATCAACCTGCAAAGAACCAAAGTCCTGCATTGGATCCGGACGTAACTGGGCCGAACAGCGGCGAGCCACCGCATGGATACGCGCAATCAACACGCTCCGCGAGGGCGGCTTGACGATGTAATCGTCGGCACCCGCCTGAATCACCTGCACCACATCTTCTTCGGCGTCACGCCCCGTCAAGAAAATGACAGGCGGCAATGTGCCTTTCAATTTCAGGCTGGCCATGACATCAGGTCCTGACATGTCCGGCAGCATCCAGTCAAACAGGCACAAGTCATAGCGATCGTCGGATAACGCACGGATGCACTCGCGGCCAGTACGGAACCAGGTCACGCTGTGCCCCACCTGCTCCAGCCATAATGTAATGTTGGCCGCAAACATTTCGTCGTCTTCGAGAAAAGCAATTTTCATGGTGGTGGACTGTGAGGTATTCAATGCCATTAAAAAACCAGATATGCGTAGCGAAACAAAAGCGTCCCTGTTGCAATCTACCAGCAAGGCACTCATTTTACGAAATTTTTCAATTGCCTTTCCAGCCTTGTTTTATCGGAACCCACGCGGTATTGGGCCAGCCAGGCTCGTGCAAATTTGCCCATCGACCCCAATTCAGCACCCCTTTGTTTCAGCAGTTGGTTCGCCACGCGAAAGTCGTTGTTGCGGCCCGAACTTTCCTGCATGTCCTGCAGCGCCGCTTGATACCGGGCCCCATAACGAACAATCAACAAATCCTGAAAAAATTCAGCGGCGTAACGCTGACGCTTGATGACAATACGCAGGGCATGGCGCTCAGCTGGACTCAGCTTCTTATAGGCGCGCGCCTTGCGCGTAATCAGTTGATGGCCCTGGCGCAGTTTTCGGCGAGCCCATTTGTTCAAGGGCAACACCTGAACCCTGCGCCGGGACTCGAAATCATCGCGCCACGCCTGCCGCATCAGCCAGCGCTGCAACGCCAGCAGCCATCCACCCGGACGCGCGTTCAAGATTTCGGCCCGCATCGCAGAACGCACCTCGGCACGCCGGGCCTCCAGCACGCTCAACCCGGCTTGCCATGCATCCTCGTCTGCATCATGTGGCGCGATCGCCGGCAGGGTTACGCAGCACAACACATCCCAGTCGCGCGCCGGGCCAAGCGCAGCAACCATCGCATGCAATGGCTCCAGCAGCGCTTCGGGCAATACGCACGCCCGGCGCATCAGGTGCAGCGTTGCGCGCAACCGCCGTAGCGCCACCCGCGCCTGGTGTACATACTCAATATCAGCGGATGCCAGAACGCCTGGCAGATTAGACTGAAACTGCGCAAGACAGGACTGAATGATCGCGGCAAGGCCCTCCTCCACGCGCATGTCGTCGCGCAAAGCAATCGGTGCGGATTTCGCGGGGGCTGCAGCGTCACCCCGCGCCAGCCTCACCCCGCGCTCGGCCTTGCTCACATCCAGCGGCAGGCAATCCAGCTGCCTGGCCCATCCCGCTGCCAGCACAAACAGCGCGTCCGGTTTGCCCGCCTTGAGTTCGAGCTCGATCTCGCAGATCGGCTGCCTGCGTTTACCCGCACGCACCTCGCCCACATCCAGCGCCACCTCGATTTTTGCCTTGCCACGACTGCCGACCAGCCAGGCGGTGCGGGTAAACTGCGTCTCGAACACCGGTATCAACTTCGCGCGCAAGGCAGCCGGCACCAACGCCTGGGCCGCTGCCGGGAAACGGCTCCAATCCGGCTTGTTGTTGGGTACCGCCATTTCATATTCGGCGCGCCGCGAGAGTCCGCCCTGCCGCTCGCCTTCGGTTTTCAGCGTTTGCAGCCAGCGCCGTCCGACTTTCCGCACCCTGAGCGCGATGCCTTGCGCGCTCAATGCAAAATCCGGCGTATCGTAATACCGGGTCATGAGATTCTGCTGCACCGGCACGCAGCGGCGGCGCGCAATCAACTTCATAAACCAGGCGACCTGATCGGGCGGCAATGCCAGCTTGAGTTCGATTTCAACCGGGTTGGGGGGTGTCATCGTCGGCTTGGTCATTTAATTGACATGTCCTGAATTAAACTGAGGCTTATCATTGAGGCTCACTCTTTATAACAAATTATGAACCTGCCCAGCCCTGAAACCCTCATCAACCGTGAACTCGGCACCCTCGCCTTTCAGCAACGCGTGCTGGCGCAGGCTGACGATCCCAGCATTCCCCTGCTTGAACGGCTCAAGTTTCTGTGCATTTTTTCCAGCAACATGGATGAGTTTTTCGAGGTTCGGGTTGCTGGCCTCAAAGTACAGATTCTCGCCAAGTCCACCCAGCGTTCGGCCGACGGCATGACTGCGCGGCAGCAGTATCGCGCCGTATCAGACATGGCCCATGCCTTGGTCGCCAAACAGTACGCCCTGTTCAACAACGAAATCATTCCCGCCCTGGCCGAACACGATATCCACTTTTTTCGCCGCACCCATTGGAACGAAACGCAGGCGGCCTGGATTCGGGACTATTTTTTCCGCGAGCTGATGCCGGTGCTGACGCCGGTGGGACTGGATCCCTCGCACCCCTTCCCGCGCGTATTGAACAAGAGCCTGAACTTTGCGGTCGAGTTGTCCGGGCGCGATGCCTTCGGCCGCAATTCCGGTGCGGCCGTGGTGCAGGCACCGCGTGCGCTGCCCCGTGTAATCCGTATGCCGGAAGACATCGCCGGCTGCGAGTACGGCTTCGTATTCCTGTCGTCGATCCTGCATGCGCATGTCGACGCACTCTTTGCCGGGATGAAAGTGGAAGGCTGTTACCAGTTTCGCGTCACCCGCAACTCCGACCTGTTTGTGGACGATGAAGAAACCAAGAACCTGCGCCAGGCCCTGCAGGGCGAACTGCCGCAGCGGAACTTCGGTGCGGCCGTGCGACTGGAAGTGGCCGACAACTGCTCGCCTTCGATGGCCGCCTTTCTGCTGGAACAGTTCAACCTCGGTACGGACGATCTCTATCAGGAGCAAGGGCCGGTCAATCTGGTGCGGTTGATGCAGGTGCCCGACTGGGTCGACCGGCCCGAACTGAAGTTCCCCCCTTTCATTCCCGCGCTGCCAGAACGCCTGGCCCAGCAGGACGACATCTTTGCGCATATCCGCAAGAACGACATTCTGCTGCATCACCCATTTGAATCGTTTCAGCCGGTGATCGATTTCATTGAGCAGGCCGCCGCCGACCCCAATGTGCTCGCCATACGCCAGACGGTTTACCGCACCGGCACAGATTCCAAGCTGATGATGGCGCTGATCCAGGCCGCGCAATCGGGCAAGGAAGTCACCGTGGTGGTCGAACTGCTGGCGCGCTTTGACGAAGAGGCCAACATCAACTGGGCTGCCAAACTGGAAGAGGTTGGCGCACATGTCGTCTATGGCGTGGTCGGCCACAAAACGCATGCCAAACTGGCGCTGGTCATTCGCCGCGAAGATGGCGTGCTGCGCCGCTACGCTCACCTTGGCACGGGCAACTACCACGCCCGCACCGCGCGCCTGTATACCGACTTTGGCCTGCTGACCGCCGACGAAGCCATCACCGCCGACGTCAACAGCCTGTTCACCCAGATCACCGGGCTGGGCAAGGCCGGCAAACTCAAGCGCCTGTGGCAATCGCCGTTCACCCTGCACAGCGAAGTCATCGCCGCAATCAACCATGAAGCCGGGCTGGCCGCCGCCGGCAAGCGCGCCGTCATCGTCGCCAAGATGAACGCGCTGCTGGAACCGCAGGTCATCGCCGCGCTGTATGCCGCCTCGCAGGCAGGCGTCAAAATCGATCTCATCGTCCGCAGCGTATGTGCACTGCGCCCCGGAATCGCCGGCCTGTCGGACAATATACGAGTGCGTTCGGTGGTGGGACGCTTCCTCGAACACAGCCGGATTTTCTATTTCCGCAACGACGGCGACGAGCGGGTGGTTCTATCGAGTGCCGACTGGATGGACCGCAACTTCTTCCGCCGCATCGAAACCGGGTTCCCGATACTCAATCCCAAGCTGAAAAAACGCGTGATTGCCGAAGGCTTGAAACCCTATCTGCGCGACAACGTGCAGGCCTGGGAAATGCAGCCGGACGGCAGCTATCGTTGCCGCAAGCCCCGCCGTGCCAAGCGTTACAGCGCACAGGTTGAGCTGCTGGGTTTGTTAACCTAGAATTCATCAGAGACGGAGATAACCGCTTCCGGCCGCTTTGATCGGATTCGGTCTGATTTCAAAAAATGTGTCGTTATGTACGTCAACGCACAGAACCCGTCCGCGCTTTTTCATATTCTTGGTCGATCGTGCTGACGAACTCTCTTGGCAGGACATAAGGTTTTACTTGAAATTTCATAAAAAGGACACTCAACATGCGTACAACGCCCCTGCTTTTAAGCATTCTTACCGCAACCCTGATTTCTGCCGGCGCGATAAGCGCGCAAGCCGCTGAAGGAAAATTTTACGACCCCTCCAATGCCGCCAGCCCAACGGGAAAAACAATCGGTTATGAACTGAACAAAACAATCGGCTGTCCCGGCCAGCCACTAGCAGGCACCCCCTGCAAGGAACCCAAAGAAGCTGACAGCGATGGCGATGGCGTCGTCGACAGCAAAGACAAATGCCCCAACACGCCTGCTGGCCGCAAGGTGAATGCAGACGGCTGCGAACTCGACCGCGACGGCGACGGCATTGTGGACGGTGATGACAAGTGCCCCGATGTCTATGCCAAAACGGCGGATGGCTGCCCGCTTGCCGCGGTGACCGAAGCTGCACCCAAGCCGGCGCCTGTGCCCGCAGCAGAACCCGCACCCTTGCCGAGAAAACTGGTGCTTGAGGGCGTGAACTTTGATTACGACAAGGCCACCCTGCGGCAGGAAGACCTCGCGATCATTGACCAGAATGCCGAAGACTTGAAAAAGTGGGGCGATGTCGACGTGGAAATTGCGGGTCACACCGATAACCGGGGCAGCGACAAATACAACCTGCATTTGTCCCAGCACCGTGCCGCAGCGGTACGCACCTACCTGATCAGCAAAGGCATTTCAGCCGATCGCCTGACCGCCAAAGGATATGGCGAATCGCAGCCGGTTGCCGACAACAATACGGATGAAGGACGCTTCAAAAACCGTCGCGTCGAACTGATCCAGTATCGTTAATCAACACGTTTCAAATCAAGACAATACGGGGACTTCGGTCCCCGTATTTTATTCGGCTACAAGGTTGTGGGCTGAATCCTCCCAGGCCTGCCGGGAAGGCAGCGCCCAATGCAGCAAGCGCGAGAGCCGTCAATAAAGCTTCACTCAAATGCCACGCCACTGTCACTTGCCCGTGGCCAGATTGCGGCATGTTGAATCGCGTCACCAATCTGTTCCATACACACCCGGATGGCCCCTCCCAGCAGCCCTCTGGCGCCACTTTCTGGTCTTCCGGACAGGCCGACTGCCCAACCCCTGATTTCCCTACCGTTTCAACGCACCCGCCCCGCCACTACCGCACGCTGTGGATTTCCGACATCCACCTCGGCACGGCCGGCTGTCAGGCCCGTTATCTGATCGATTTTCTGAAGCACAACGAATCCGACACGCTGTATCTGGTCGGCGACATCATCGACGGCTGGCAATTGCGCCGCGGCTGGTACTGGCCGCAGTCGCACAACGACGTGGTGCAAAAACTCCTGCGCAAGGCGCGCAAGGGCACGCGGGTGATTTACGTGCCCGGTAATCACGATTCAATGGCGCGGCAGTTCATGGGCCTGGCGTTTGGCGACATCGAGGTAGCCGACGAGGTAATCCACGTCACCGCCGACGGCCGGCGTTTCCTGGTCACCCACGGCGACCTCTTCGACGGCGTGATGCAGCACGCGCGCTGGCTGGCCTATCTTGGCGATTATGGCTACACCCTGATCCTCGCACTGAACCGCTGGTTCAACGGCATGCGCACGCGCATGGGCTACCCTTACTGGTCGCTGTCGCAATACATCAAGCACAAGGTCAAGAATGCGGTCAGCTTCATCACCGCGTTCGAAAAAGTGATGACCGACGAAGCGCGCCGGCGCAACTGCGACGGCGTCATCTGCGGCCACATCCACAAGGCGGAAATCCGCACCATCGATGGCCTGTTGTACTGCAACGACGGCGACTGGGTGGAAAGCCTGACCGCGCTTGCAGAAACCGCAGACGGCATGCTCGAAATCATCCACTGGCCCCACTGCCTGGACAAATCCAGCGCTCCCCGCAAAGCAACCGTAATGGAGACACCATGAAAGTCATGATCGTGACCGACGCCTGGTCGCCGCAAGTCAACGGCGTGGTGCGCACGCTCACCACCACCCGCCGCGAAATGCAGGCCATGGGCCATGAGGTGGACATCCTCTCCCCCGTTGAATTTCGCACAGTGCCTTGCCCCACCTATCCGGACATCCGCCTGTCGGTGCTGGCCGGCAACGCAGCCCAGCAACGCATCCGCGAATACTCGCCGCACGCACTGCACATCGCCACCGAAGGGCCGCTGGGCCTGGCCGCGCGCCGCTACGCAATCCGCAATGACCTGCCTTTCACCACCGCCTATCACACCCGCTTTCCCGAGTACGTCAAAGCCCGCACCGGCATGCCGCTCGCCTGGACCTACCGCTTCCTGCGCT
>JADMKH010000084.1 GCA_018780025.1 Thiobacillus sp. | reverse complement strand
CTGCTGGCGGCGCTGGCGCTGGGCGCGAGTGCGGTGCAGCTTGGCACGCCGTTCGCCGTCAGCGAAGAGGGCGACGCCCATCCCAATTTCAAACACGTTCTGGCCGATGCCAGGCCGGAGGACATCGTCACCTTCATGAGCGTGGCCGGATTGCCGGCGCGCGCGGTGAATACGCCATGGCTGGCCAATTACCTGAAGCGCGAAAGCAAGCTGCAGGCGGTGGCGAAGGCCGACCTCAAGCGCTGCGCCATCGGCCTGCATTGCCTGACGCGCTGCGGCCTGCGCGACGGCCTCGAAAAGGCCGGGCAGTTTTGCATCGACTCGCAACTGGTGGCCGCGCTCAAGGGCGAGGTCAACAAGGGGCTGTTTTTCCGCGGCAGCGAAAGCCTGCCCTTCGGCAGCGAGATCCGACCGGTGCGGGATCTGATTGATTATTTAATGACGGGTGTGAAGCCTGAACGGGCTGCGGCAGTGTGAGCACGCTCACCGACCGCATTCACACCTTTGGCCGCGCCATGCTGGAGCGGCACGGCGAGCGCGTGCACAAGGTTGCGCTCGACGCCGGCTTCACCTGCCCCAACCGCGACGGCAGCAAAGGCATCGGCGGCTGCACCTTCTGCAACAATAAATCCTTCCACCCGCAGGGGGCAGGCCGTGGTTGTAAAGACGCTGAAGCGTCAACAACCACGCTCGCTCCGGGCGCCCGTGATCCGATGCCGCTGGCCGCGCAGTTCGACCGCGCACGCGGACGCATAGCCAAGCGCACCGGCGCGCGCCGCTTCATCGCGTATTTTCAGGCTTACACCAACACCTATGCGCACGTCGACGCACTGCGCGCGCTGTATGACGACGCGCTGGCCGCGCCCGACGTGATGGGGCTGGCGATCGGCACGCGGCCCGATTGCGTGCCGCCGCCGGTGCTGGATTTGCTGGCGGAATATCGCGAGCGCGGGCATGAAGTGTGGCTGGAACTCGGCCTGCAATCGTCCTTCGACGCCACACTGGCGCGCGTCAACCGTGGCCATGGTTTCGCCGAATACGAAGCGGCGACACGGGCGGCGCGGGCGCGCGGGATTCCGGTGTGCTGCCATCTCATCGTCGGCCTGCCGGGCGAAGACGCATCCCACAGCCATATCAGTCTCGACCGTGTGCTTGATGTCGGCGTGGATGGCCTCAAACTGCATCCGCTGCACGTGGTGAAGCACACCACACTCGCCATCGAATGGAAGCGCGGCGACTACGCGCCGCTGGCCGAAGCGGACTATGTGCGCATTGCCGCCGACCTGATCGAGCGTACGCCGTGGGAGGTGCTGTACCACCGTATCACCGGCACTGCTGCGCCCGACATCCTGCTGGCACCCGCGTGGTGCGCGAAGAAATGGGACATCTTGAACGGCATCGCCGACGAACTGACGCGGCGCGGCAGCCGCCAGGGTTCGCGCGCGTTGCAAACGTGGAGGAGGGAAAGCCATGCCGCTTGATCTGATCTGCCCGGCGGGCAGTCTGGTGTCTTTGAAGGCCGCCATCGATCATGGCGCCGATGCGGTTTACATGGGTTTTCGCGACAACACCAACGCGCGCGCCTTCCCCGGCCTCAATTTCGACGAGGCGCAGGCCGCCGAGGGACTGCGCTACGCGCACGACCGCGGCCGCAAGGTATTGCTTGCGCTCAACACCTATCCGCAGGCCGACACCTGGAGCCGCTGGACCGGCGCGGTCGACCGCGCGGCGAAGCTCGGCATGGACGCGGTGATCCTCGCCGACGCCGGGC
>JADMKH010000147.1 GCA_018780025.1 Thiobacillus sp. | reverse complement strand
TGCTGATCCAGGAAGGCGTCTACACCTTCGAGAGCATCAACGAGGCGGTCGCCGAACCGGTGGTCTACATGCTCGACAACTTTGTCGTCGGCGGTTTCTACCGCGTGCATACCGGACGCGGCGCCGACGAGAATCTCAACAGCCCCGGCATGCACTTCGTGCCGCTGGCATTCGACGATACCTGCGTGATGCCCGACCGCAGCGCCAATCCCGATGCCACCCCCAACCGTTTCTATGCCTATGGCGTGATCGCGCGGCTGGCCATGCTGGCGGCTTCGATCGAGCTCGACGAGACGCACCACGAGACAGAAGAACTGGCCACCGTATGAAGCTGCTGTTCGTCGTCGATCCGCTGACAGGCCTCAAGCCCTACAAGGACAGCTCGGTCGCGATGATGCGCGCGGCGGCGGCGCGCGGCCATGCCGTCTTCGCCACCGAAGCACGCCAGCTGTTTATCCAGGATGGTTTCGCGCGCGCCACCTGCGCCGCGCTCGATGTGCGCAACGACGACGACTGGTATGCCATCCTCCACGCTGAAATCTGCACGTTGAAAGATTTCAACGCCGTGGTGATGCGAACCGACCCGCCGGTGGACACCGACTATCTGCTCGCCACGCATCTGTTGAGTGTCGCCGAAGCCAACGGCGCACGGGTATTGAATCGTCCATCATGTTTACGCGACTTCAACGAAAAACTGGCGATCCTCAACTTTCCGCGCTTCATCACGCCAACGCTGGTAAGCGCTGACGCGGCCCTCATCAACACGTTTCTCGATGAACACCTCGACATCATCGTCAAACCGCTCACCGAAATGGGCGGCAGCGGTATTTTCCGCCTGACCTTGACCGACCCCAACCGCAACGCCATTCTGGAAACCCTCACCCAACACGGTCACCGTGCCATCATGGCGCAGCGCTATCTGCCTGCCATCAGCGAAGGCGACAAGCGCATCCTGCTGATCAATGGCACGGTGGTGCCGTGGGCGCTTGCACGCATTCCCAAAGCAGGCGAAACACGCGGCAACCTCGCTGCGGGTGGAACCGCCCGCGCGCAACCCCTGTCTGCCCGGGACCGGGTCATAGCCGAAACCATCGCCCCCTGGGCCCGCGAACAGGGCATCTTCCTGGCGGGGCTCGATGTCATTGGCAACCACCTCACCGAGATCAATGTCACCAGCCCAACCGGCTTTCAGGAAATCACCGCGCAAAGCGGCCACGATGTGGCTGCGCAATTCATCGCGGCCATCGAACGCAGCTGTTCCAACAGCATTCACATTTGAAGCTGAGCGCGCTGATCAGGCCAGCGCAGTACGGCCTCGGCCTGATACTGCTTTGGGGGCTGTTTGCGTGCAGCCCTCCCCCCCTGGTGCAGCAGCAGGCCTATGTCTTCGGCACCCTGGTGGAAGTCAGTGTCTACGGCGCGCCCGAGGCGCAGGCCCAGCGTGCGCTGACTGCGGTGCTGGCGCGCTTCGATACGCTGCACCGCACCCTGCACGCGTGGCAACCCAGTGATCTGTCGCGCCTCAACACGGCTCTGGCCCACCGGCAACGTGCCCCCGTGTCGGCCGAACTGGCCGCAATGCTGCGCGATGCGCAAGCCCTCTCCACCCAGTCTGGCGATGTGTTCAATCCGGCCATTGGCGGCCTGATCGCGCTGTGGGGGTTTCATACCGATGCGCCCCAGCCACGCGTGCCGGATGCCGCCGCCATTGCACACTGGGTGAAAAATGCCCCACGCATGCGTGACCTGCATATCAAACACAACACCGTTTGGAGCGACAATCCGGCGGTGCAACTGGACCTCGGCGGCTACGCCAAGGGCGTCGCCCTCGATGAAGCGGTGCGCATTCTCAAAGCACAGGGCATCCATAACGCGCTGGTCAACATCGGTGGCAATGTGATCGCACTGGGCACGCACGGCGACCGCCCCTGGCGGGTGGGCATCCAGCATCCGCGCAAGCCGGGCACCCTGGCCACGCTGGATTTGCTCGATGGCGAGGCGATCGGCACATCGGGCGATTACCAGCGCTATTTTGAAGTATCCGGGCAGCGCTACAGCCATTTGATCGACCCGCGCACCGGCAGGCCCGCAACAGGCATGCGATCGGTCACGGTTCTGGTCGCGGGGAAACGCGCCGGCACGCGCTCGGACGCGTTATCAAAACCCCTGTTCATCGACGGCGCGGGGCATCTGGCGGAACACGCCGCCCGTCTGGGCATCGCCGACTACCTCGCAGTGGATGCCAACGGCGAAATGCATGCCTCGCCTGCGATGACGGCCCGTCTTCGCTAGAATGCTGCTTTTAGTCTGACCTTTATCCAATGATAGGCATCCTCATCGTCGCTCACGGTTCGCTCGCCGACAGTCTGGTCGACTGCGCTGCGCACGTGCTGGGCCAGCGTCCGGAAAAACTCGCCACGCTGGATTTCATCGGCCATGCCGATCCGGACGAGCGCCAGAAAGCCTTGCAATCGCGCCTGGCCGAGCTGGACGAGGGCGACGGCATCCTGGTGCTGACCGATGTGTACGGCGCCACCCCCAGCAATACCTTGTGCCGGCTGCTTGAACCCGCCCACATCGAAGGCATTTCCGGCGTCAATCTGCCGATGCTGATCAAGGCGCTGAACTACCGCGATTCCCTGCCCCTGCCCCTGCTTATCGAAAAAATTGTCGAAGGCGGGCGCAACAGCATTAACCATATTTCCGAGACCATGTGCCATGCAGCAACGGGACGTTGAAATCATCAACAAACTGGGGCTGCATGCGCGCCCCTCGGCCAGGTTGACCCAGTTGGCTTCCAGCTTTAAAAGCGATGTGTTCATGGCGCGCAATGGCCGTCGCATCAACGCCAAAAGCATCATGGGGGTGATGATGCTGGCTGCGGCCAAAGGCAGCACTGTCACGCTGGAAACCAATGGCGAAGACGAACAGGAAGCGATCGACGCATTGGCCGGGTTGATCACCAGCGGATTCGGGGAGGAACTGTGAGTTTTTCCCTGCATGGAATTGGCGTTTCGGGCGGCATCGCCATCGGCTATGCGCATCTGGCTTCCAGCGCGCGGGTCGAAGTGCCGCAGTACATGCTCGAACGCAAATACATCAAGGAAGAGCTCGCGCGTTTTGAAGACGCGATCCAGACCACACGGGCCGAACTCGAAATCTTGCGTAGCCATATCCCGCCCAATGCACCCGCAGAACTGTCGGTGTTTCTGGATATGCATCTGATGTTTCTTGGCGATTCGATGATCGCCGAAGAACCCAAGCGCCTGATCCGTGAAACGCAATGCAACGCCGAGTGGGCGCTGGCGCAACAGATGGACGCACTGGTGGCACGCTTCGAGGAAATCGACGACGCCTATTTGCGTAGCCGCCAGGAAGATGTCGTGCAGGTTGTGCAGCGCGTACTCAAGGTATTGACCGGCCATCCCAGCCACTTGCCGCTCGATATCGACTTCGATATCGAGCGCATTCTGGTCGCGCACGAACTGTCGCCTGCCGACATGGTGTTGTTCAAGAACGTGCACTTCGCCGCCTTCATCACCGATCTCGGCGGCTCCACCTCCCACACTGCGATTCTGGCGCGCGGCATGGCGATGCCGTCAGTCATGGCCTTGCACAATGCGCGGGGGTTGATTCGCGACCACGACCTGTTGATTGTCGATGGCCGCGATGGCGTGGTGATCGTCAATCCGGACGAGTCGGTTCTGACCGAATACCGGTTGCGGCAGAACCAGTGGCGCATCGACACCGACAAGCTGAAGCGGCTGAAAACCAGCAAATCCGCCACGCTCGATGGCACCCCGATCGAACTGATGGCGAATATCGAGTTGCTGCAGGATGTGGATGCGGTGAAAACGGCGGGGGCACACGGCGTGGGTTTGTTCCGCAGCGAGTTCCTGTTTTTGAACCGCGATGACCTGCCCGGCGAAGACGAACAATACGAATCCTACAAAGCAGTGGCCGAAGCCCTGAATGGCAAACCGGTCACCATCCGGACCCTCGATCTGGGAGCAGACAAACAGGCGCCGTGGGGTCATACCGTAGCCGACAACCCTGCGCTGGGCCTGCGCGCAATCCGCTTGTGTCTGGCCGAACCCGGGTTGTTTCACACGCAGCTACGCGCAATTTTACGGGCATCGCAACATGGTCAGATCCGTATGCTGATCCCCATGCTGGTCAGTTTCAACGAGCTTAGGCAAACCCTGCTGCGCATCGAGGAGGCCCGCGCTTCCTTGCGGAAAGACGGGCTGAAATTTGACGAAACCCTCCCTGTCGGCGGCATGATTGAAGTGCCTGCAGCCGCGCTCTCGGCCGGTTTCTTTGCCGAACAGCTGGATTTCCTGTCGATAGGAACCAATGACCTGATCCAGTACACGCTTGCGATCGACCGTGCCGATGACAGCGTCGCGCACCTGTACGATCCGCTGCATCCAGCAGTGCTCCACCTGATTCAGCACACCATTCGTGCCGGTGCCAAACTGGGCAAGCCGGTGTCCGTTTGCGGCGAGATGGCAGGCGATCCTTTGCTGACGCGGCTCCTGCTGGCGCTGGGTTTGAGATCGTTTTCAATGCAGCCCGCCAGCCTGCTGCAGGTCAAGCAGCAGATCCTGAAGTCGCATCTGGAAGAGTTGTCGCCGACGATGCAGCGCCTGCTGAAAAACACCGATCCGGACAAAACAGCGGGGTTGTTGAATCGTCTCAACACCTGACCCGCAAGCGAGTCAGGTCAATGCGCCCGCGTCAGGCGGAGAATTGCGCGGCGATGCGTGTCAATTCGGCTTTTTCGTTGCGTAATGCGCCGATTTCATCCTTGACCCGCGCCATACGGTTTTTCAACGTACCCATGTTCTCCAGGATCCGCTTCAGGTTGTCCAGACGCGTATCAAGATACTGTTTATGTTCGCGTATACGGGTCATGACGGGATCAAGCGCAATCCGCAACCAGCGCTCGGCTTCGAGCCGGGCCAGATTGAATGCCTTGCGCGCCTCTTCAGCCAGGCCCGCATAAAAGCGCCGGATCATGAAACGCTTTTCCAGCATCAGATTGGCGGGATCCTTGCAAAAGGCCTCGGTTTCACGCATCAACCCCGCCAGACGATTGCGATAAGCGCCCAAATCCAGCCTTGGCACCTGCATCTTGGGAAGATTATGCTTGCTGTGAAAGCGTGAATAAGCCTGGTCCAACGCATCCAGCATGTTGTCGGCCTGGAGGGTTGCCTGTTGCAAGCGCCCACTCATCTGTTCACTCAATTGGCGGATACCCCCAGTCAGACCGCGGGTGGTCAAGCTGGCTTCCATGGCCGCACGGCCCGATTTGCAAATCACGCTCAGCGTATCGTCCGAGAGGTGCATCAATAGATGCTCGCCCTGCGCCTTCAGCATTTTCCGGGTGGCGCGAAACTGACTGGCGGTGGCATCGTAGCTGTCTTTTTCGAGCTGCAATGTGGCGCGGGCCTGCTCGACCAGTTCGCGGTTCTTGCCGGAAAGCTGGGTCAGTTGAATCAAATCGTCGCTGCATCGCTTGATGCGGGCAACCATATCCACACGGCTCTCATCAAGCAGGACATTCACCTCGCGATTCACCGCGTGATACAGCATGTCTCGCCGTGCCGGGATCACCTGGTGCGCCAGCAGATACTCCAGCGATTCAATTCCTGAACGCACACGCAGCTCGGCATCGCCGCGCACTTTCGCCACCAGTGCTTTCTGGGCAGACACGGCGAACACCCGGCTGCGCGGCAGTTTCAGCACCCGGGCTGTTTCTTCGATCTGTCGCTCGATTGTGGCCTGAACCTCGGAATCGCTCTTCAACTCATCCCATAGCATGTCGACCTTGTTCAGTACAGCCACGTGGTAATTGGAATGGCGATGAACGTGCTTCTGCCAGATTTCCATATCCGAACGCGTCACGCCGGTATCCATCGCCAGCAGGTACATCACCGCATGGGCATTGGGGATGACCGATAGCGTGAGCTCCGGCTCGGCTCCCAGGGCATTGAGTCCGGGCGTGTCCAGAATGGACAGCCCCGCCTGCAGCAGGGGGTGGGGGTAATTGACGGTGGCGTAGCGCCAGGCCGGCACATCCACCGTGCCGTCAGCGCGCAACTGGTGGCGCTCACTCGGGTCGTCACCATTCCACAGGCCCATTTCAATGGCGTCGACTGCCGCCATCGCCTTGGTTTCGGTTAATTTTTTCAGGCTTTCCTGCAGCTGCCGCGGGTCCTCCGGGTCCAGATTCACCCGACACCACTCGATCGGCATGCGCTTGAGGTGTGCCAGCGATTCACTGCGGCGGCGCGTCTCGATGGGCAGCAAATTCAGGCAGGGGGGCTCATCCGTATTGGAATACAACTCGGTCGGGCACATGGTGGTGCGCCCGGCATCGGAGGGGAGCAGGCGCTGGCCGTGGTCAGCAAAAAACAGGGCGTTAATCAGTTCGGTCTTGCCGCGTGAAAACTCGGCAACAAAGGCGACCACCAGCTTGTCTTGCCGCAGGGTTGATGCCGTATCGGCCAGCCGCAGGGTGCGGTCGGCATCAATACCATGCTGACGGTCCAGCCAGTCGGCATAGTCCGTGATCGCTGTCGCCAGCTTCATGCGCCGCTCGCTGTAGTCGGCAACTTCCTGTTCCAGATGGATACTCATGCTTTATTAATTTTTGCGATAGCCATTAAACAAGCACCAGCCAAGGTGTGTCGACACCGCACACCGCCACGGTTTTCTGTCTGGAAGTCTCCCCTCTAACCAGACGCACAGCTGACTTGGGCACCCCCCATTGCGCGGCCAACCAGGCCAATAGATGCGCATTCGCTTTGTTATCGACAGCGGGGGCGGCAATCTTTAGTTTCAGCCGCCCGCCGTGTTCGCCAACCACAGCGGTCAGCCTGGCCGCCGACTGCACATGCAGGTCCAGCCGCCATTCCCCGCCGTGGCGTTGCGCCCAAACCGGGGGCTCAGAGTGCGGCAAGCAGCGCCCGCTCCATCGCCAGAATCGGCACCATCAGAACCAGCTGACACAGAATAAACAACGCCAGCGGCGTTAGATCAACGTTTGAAATCATCGGGATAAAGCGTCGCAAGGGCCGCAGAAACGGCTCCGACAGCGCATACACCACGGGCACCAGCGGCGTATTGGCGTTCACCCAGGACAATACCGCCCGAACCAGGGTGAGACCGATAATCAGATATACCGTGAGGCTCAACAATCGCACCCCCCCCAAGCCGAGCATGACCAGCCACACCGAGCTCCCCGCCAACGCGAAGGGGTAAGCATTGAGCCAGTAGATGGCGACCACCACCGCCACCTCGACCAGCAGCGCAAGCAGCACACAAGCCCAATCCAGGCCAAACAGGCCCGGCACCAGACGGCGTAGCGGCTTCACCGCGAAGTCGGTGATGGCCACGATGAATTCGGCAAATGGATTGCGGAACGGCACCCGGAACAGCTGCATCATGAAACGCAACAGCACGGCAATCACAAACAGATTGCCCAGCGTCTGCAGCAGGAAGGCCAGCGCACCCGAAATCATGCGAGTCGCCCCAGTTCGTCGCCCAGTTCGGCGCTGCGACGGCTCGCGGCTTCCACCGCCTGGCCGATGGCAAGATTGACCGCTGCCGACTCCAATGCTTCAATGCCGCGCTCGGTGGTGCCGCCTTTGGATGTCACGCGCGCGCGCAGCACGCCCGGTTCTTCACCCGACTCCAACGCCAGTTTGGCCGCACCAAAAAAGGTCCGCAGCGCCAGTTGACGCGCCGTTGCCGGCGGCAGGCCCTGTGCCACCGCAGCCGCTTCCAGCGCTTCGATGCAATAAAACACATACGCCGGGCCACTGCCCGAAACCGCCGTCACCGCATCCAGTTGCGGCTCCTCCTCCACCCACACCACGCCCCCCACGGCACGCAACACCGCTTCGGCTTGCGAACGTGACTCCAGGCTGACAGCAGCAGGCGCAAACAGGCCCGTCATCCCGGCCTGCACCAGCGCGGGCGTATTGGGCATGGCGCGCACGATGCGTTCATGCCCGCCCAGCCAGCGGGAAAGGTCAGCCACCCTGACTCCGGCTGCGATTGAGACCACCAGCTGCCCGGCCACCCTGGATGCCAGCAGGGCTGCCACCTGAGACAGGGATTGAGGCTTCACGGCCAGCACAATCAGGGCATGGAGCCGCGCCTGCGACACATCCGAGTGCGTGACCACGCCGAAGCGCGCAGCCAGTTGCGCCCGCGCATCGGCATTGATTTCCACCACTTCGATGTCAGTGGGCTGGGTGCCGCTGGCAACCAGCCCGCCAATGATGGCTGCGGCCATGTTGCCGCCGCCGATAAAACTGATTTTATGCATGTTTATTTATCCTCTCGCCAAATAGTGCTGTCCCAACGCGCACGATGGTCGCCCCCTCCAGTATGGCCGCTTCCAGGTCGGCTGACATCCCCATCGACAGGGAGTCGAGGATGTGGCCACGCGAATTCAGGGCATCGAATGCCAGGCGTACTTGCCGAAATGCGGCGCGCTGTGCATGCCTGTCCGCCTCCGGCGCAGGAATCGCCATCAAGCCGCGCAGCTGTAATCGCGGCAGCGCGGCCACCGCATCGGCCAGTTCCGGCAGTTCAGCAACCAGGACGCCGCCCTTACTGGTTTCGCCACTGACATTGACCTCAATGCAGACTTGCAGGGGGGGCAAGCCGGGCGGACGCTGGGCCGACAAACGCTCAGCAATTTTCAGCCGGTCAACGCCATGCACCCAGCTGAAATGCCCGGCAATTGCCCGCGTCTTGTTACTTTGAATGGGCCCAATAAAATGCCACACCAAGGGCAAATCGGCCAGTTGCGCCTGTTTGTTCAACGCTTCCTGTACATAATTTTCGCCGAATTCCCGCTGGCCACAGGCCGCCAGGCCGCGTACCGCTGCCGCATCGAAGGTTTTGCTCGCCGCCAGCAAACTGACCGTTTCAGCCTTGCGCCCGGCCTCGGTTGCTGCGCGCGCGATCCGCATCTGCACTGCGTGCAAACGGCTTTTCGGGGTGGGGAGTGGGAGCGACATCATCGGATTCAAGTTTGCGCGTTTACGGGCCGTTATCTATTGCGATAATTATCTGTTAAAACCCCATCCAATACTGAGCGAGGCATGCGTGGATATTTCTGAATTGCTGGCTTTTGCAGTCAAGAACAAAGCTTCTGACTTACACCTTTCGGCCAGTCTGCCGCCCATGATCCGGGTCAACGGCGACATCCGCCGCATCAATCTGCCGCCGATGGATCACAAAGACGTCCATCGCATGGTGTACGACATCATGAACGACAGCCAGCGCAAAGTGTACGAAGAAACGCTGGAACTCGACTTCTCGTTTGAAATTCCCTCGCTGGCGCGCTTCCGCGTCAACGCGTTCAATCAGCAGAATGGCGCCGGTGCGGTGTTCCGTACGATTCCATCGAAAGTGCTATCGCTGGAAGAGCTGAACTGCCCCCCCATTTTCAAGGAAATCGCCAATCAGCCCCGCGGCATTGTGCTCGTCACGGGGCCAACCGGCTCAGGCAAGTCAACCACCCTGGCGGCGATGATGGACTTCGTCAACGAGAATGAATACGGCCACATCCTCACCGTCGAAGATCCGATTGAATTCGTGCACCAGAGCAAAAAATGCCTGATCAACCAGCGTGAAGTCGGTCCGCACACCTTGTCGTTCAACAATGCCCTGCGTTCGGCGCTGCGGGAAGACCCGGACGTCATCCTGGTCGGCGAATTGCGCGACCTGTAAACCATCCGTCTCGCCCTCACTGCCGCTGAAACGGGCCACCTGGTATTCGGCACCCTGCACACCTCATCTGCCGCCAAAACCATCGACCGCATCGTCGACGTGTTTCCAGCGGCGGAAAAGGAAATGGTGCGCTCGATGCTGTCCGAATCCCTGCGCGCAGTGATCTCGCAAACCCTGCTCAAAACAAAGGACGGCAACGGCCGTGTCGCCGCACACGAAATCATGATCGGCACCCCGGCTATCCGCAACCTGATCCGTGAAGGCAAGGTCGCGCAAATGTATTCGTCGATCCAGACCGGCGGCAATATTGGGATGCAAACCCTCGACCAGTGCCTGCAGGATCTGGTGAAACGCAACATCATTGCTTCCGGTGTTGCCCGCAACGCCGCACAAAACAAAGATGCTTTCCTGGGATGAGGACTAAACCATGAATTCCGAAAAAACCGTCCACGACCTGCTGCGCCTGATGCTGGCGAAGAACGCTTCCGACCTTTTTCTCACCGCCGGCTTCCCGCCCGCCATCAAGATCGACGGCAAGATCACGCCCGTATCGAACCAGACACTGACCCCGGCGCACACCAGCGAACTGGCGCGTTCAATCATGAACGACCGGCAGTGGAAGGATTTTGAAGCGACCAACGAATCCAACTTCGCCATCAGCCCGCCCGAGATCGGCCGTTTCCGGGTTAACGTTTTCGTGCAGCAGGGGCGCATCGGTGTCGTGATGCGGACGATCAACACGGTTATTCCCAAGATGGAAGACCTGAACCTGCCACCGGTCCTGAAAGACGTGGCCATGATCAAGCGCGGCCTGGTGATCTTCGTCGGCGGTACCGGCACCGGCAAGTCGACCTCGCTGGCGGCGATGGTGGGTTACCGCAATGCAAACGCCTGCGATCACATCATCACGGTGGAAGACCCGATCGAATATGTGCACGAGCACAGGAAATCGATCATCACCCAGCGCGAGGTCGGCATCGACACCGACAACTGGTTCTCCGCACTGAAGAACACGCTGCGTCAGGCGCCCGACGTCATTCTGATCGGCGAAATCCGCGACCGCGAGACCATGGAATACGCCATCGCCTTTGCCGAAACCGGCCACCTGTGTCTGTCGACCCTGCACGCCAACAGCGCCAACCAGGCACTCGACCGCATCATCAACTTCTTCCCGGACGAAAAGCGCGCCCAGTTGCTGATGGACTTGTCGCTCAACCTCAAGTCCTTCATCTCGCAGCGCCTGCTGCCGCGCAAGGGCACAACCGGCCGCGTCGCCGCTATCGAAATCCTGCTCAACTCACCGCTGATTTCGGATCTGATCTTCAAGGGCAACGTCCACGAGATCAAGGAAATCATGTCGAAGTCGCGCGAACTCGGGATGCAGACTTTCGACCAGGCGCTGTTCGACCTGTACGAAGCGGGCATGGTGACCTACGAAGATGCGCTCAGGAACGCCGACAGCCTCAACGACCTGCGCCTGCAAATCAAACTGCACGGCCAGGAAGCCAAGGGCCGCGACATGATGGCCGGGCTGGATCACCTGGATATTGTGTAGTCCCGGTTTACTCGGGGTTGATCACCACCCGCACTTCCAGGCCCTGATTGCCCGGCAAAGCCTTGATGGCTTCGGCCGCGGCTTTCAGGGCCGTTTCCTCGCCACCGTACTTCACCATCAAGCGGTCATCGTCCGGCATCGGCGCGCCCAGCGACAGCGGGATGATCGAAGAGATGCCACTGCCGTGCTCGCCAAAATCCGCCACCAGATAATAGCTTCGATAAACCTCGGCGCCGTCGTTGAGG
>JADMKH010000305.1 GCA_018780025.1 Thiobacillus sp. | reverse complement strand
TCGGTAAGGCCTGACATGAAATTCCCTCACACGGGTTATGGCGGACCCGGAAACGCAGTCCAACCTTAAAGAAAGACAAGCTGGAAAAGCCGGATTCCGTCGGGTTGGTGCATTTTAAAAACCAGCCGCACCTCAACCGGCAACGGCAACCACGATACCAGATTTACAGCTTGAACAAGGCAGGAAGCAAACAGCGAAACAGCTGGCGCGCCGGAACGAAACACCTTGGCCAGGCCACGATACGCTGCGAAGAAATTGGTGCCGGGAGGGGGACTCGAACCCCCACACTGTTACCAGCGGCGGATTTTGAATCCGCTGCGTCTACCGATTCCGCCATCCCGGCAAGGGTGCCGAACGCGAACGCGCCCAGCGACAGAGCCGCGCATTATCACCGAATCAGGCGCTCCCCCGCAAGGCGAACGCTATAATCGCGCCCCATGAAAGTTGCTGATTTTGATTTTGATCTGCCGGATGAGCTGATTGCGCAGCTGCCGCCCCCCGTGCGCGGCGGCAGCAGGTTGCTGCAAGTAGACGCCCAGGGGTCGCTTGCCGACCGCTGGTTTCGCGACCTGCCGACCCTGCTGCGCCCGGACGATCTGCTGGTGATGAACGATACGCGCGTGATCAAGGCGCGGCTGTTCGGCCACAAGGCGTCGGGCGGCAAGCTCGAATTGCTGATTGAACGGGTCACCCACGATTTCGAGGCGCTGGCGTTCATCCGCGCCAGCCACGCGCCCAAACCGGGATCGCAGATACGCCTGGCCGACGACACGGTGGTGGACGTGGTGGCCCGCCAGGACGACCTGACCCGGCTGCGCTTTCCCCGCCCCGTACTCGATGTGCTGGACCAGTTCGGCCGGCTGCCGCTGCCCCCTTATATTGTGCACACGCCCACGGCCGACGACGAAGCACGCTATCAGACCGTATATGCGAACGAACCCGGCTCGGTCGCCGCCCCCACCGCCGGGCTGCATTTTGACGACGCGATGCTGGACACGCTGCGCCAGCAAGGTGTGCGCACCGCCCAAGTGACGCTGCATGTAGGCGCCGGCACCTTCCAGCCGGTGCGCACAGACAACATTGCTGACCATAAGATGCACAGCGAGCGTTATACGATTCCGCAGGCCACCGTCAATGCCATTGATGCAACCCGCGCCCGCGGCGGCCGCGTGGTGGCGGTGGGCACCACCAGCCTGCGCACGCTGGAAGCGGCGGCGCAATCGGGCGAAACCGATATTTTCATTACCCCCGGCTACACCTTTAATGTGGTGGATGTGCTGATCACCAACTTCCACTTGCCCAAATCCACGCTGCTGATGCTGGTCTCCGCGTTTTCCGGCATGGATGCCATCCGCGCGGCGTATGCGCATGCCATTGCCGAACGCTATCGTTTTTTCAGCTATGGCGATGCGATGCTGCTGGAAAAAAACCGCCCAGACACCCTGCCCTCCAAATGAAATTCGAATTGCTCACTACCGACGGCGGCGCACGGCGCGGCCAGCTCACCCTGGCCCACGGCACCATCCAGACCCCGGTTTTCATGCCGGTGGGCACTTACGGCACGGTCAAAGCCATGTCGCCCGCCGAACTGACCGAGATCGGCTTCGAAATGCTGCTGTCCAACACCTTCCACCTGTGGCTGCGCCCGGGGCTGGAGGTGATCGAAAAGTTTGGCGGGCTGCATCGCTTCATGGGCTGGGACAAGCCCATCCTCACCGATTCGGGCGGCTTCCAGGTATTCAGCCTGGGCAAGCTGCGCAAGATCACCGAGGA
>JADMKH010000296.1 GCA_018780025.1 Thiobacillus sp. | reverse complement strand
GCGAAACCAGCCGCGACTTCTGCTACATCGACAACGTCATCCAGGCCAACCTGCTTGCCGCCACCAGCCAGCACGCGGACGCGGCCAACCAGGTTTACAACGTGGCGGTGGGCGATCGCACCACGCTGAATCAGCTGTTCGAATCCATACGCGTTTTGCTCGCGCCACAATTTCCCCACCTGGCCGATTTCAAACCCCGTTATCGTGACTTCCGTGCCGGCGACGTGCGTCACTCGCTCGCCGACATTTCCAAAGCCCGCACGCGGTTGGGATACGAACCCACACACCGCATCGGCGAAGGCATGGCCTGCGCGATGGACTGGTATGTGCGGGATTTGAGCTGAGGTCGTTTGCTCTGCTGTTTATGGATATCAATTTACTGCGCCAGTTTGTGCCGCTCAATGGCTTGTCGCAGCCGGTTCTGAATGAAATCGCCGCGCTGGCAGAGGAAATCACCCTGCCCAAAGGGCGGGTGATTTTTCACCAGGGCGACGACGACCCATGGTTGTATTTTCTGCTTGAAGGCGAAGTCATTTGCCAGGAAAGCAACCACGCCCCACGCATTGTTCGGTCGGGCACCGAGAGCGCACGTTATGCCTTGGCGCGCACCCGTCCGCGTGGTTACAGTGCGGTGGCCGCCACGACTGCGCGCGTGTTTCGCATTGACGAGCACCTGCTTGAATCGCGTCTGGGTTTCGATCAGGCCACGGCCTACGAAGTATTCGAATACGACGGCAGCGACGACCCGGCCTGGATGCTGCAAATTCTGGCCAAGCCGGCTTTTCGCAACGTCCCGCCGGCGCATGCCAACCGCATGTTCGGGCGCTTCCAGCCGGTGCCTTGCAAAGCGGGTGAACTCATCATCCAGCAAGGCGAGGCAGCAGATTATTACTATCTGATTCGCGAAGGCCGCGCCCAGGTTGCCCGCAGTGAACCGGACGCGCCATCGCTGGTGCTGGCCGAACTCGGCCCCGGAGACGGCTTTGGCGAGGAAGCCTTGCTGACCGGCGAGCGCCGCAACGCCACCGTCACCCTGCTCAGCGATGGCTTGCTGATGCGCCTGTCCAAACAGGATTTCGATGCCCTGTTGAAAGCGCCGCTGGTGAAAAGCGTCGATCTGGAGGGCGCGCGCCACCTGCTGCAGGAAGGGGCGCAGCTGATCGATGTGCGGCTGGAAGAGGAGTTCAGGCAGGGCACCCTGCGCGACAGCCTGAATCTGCCTCTTTATATGTTGCGATTGAAAGCGGCATCGCTGGACCCAAAGAAAAAGTACATCCTCTTTTGCCAGCATGAAGAACGCAGCAGTGCCGCTGCATTTCTTTTCGCACAGCGCGGACTGGATGCCTATGTACTCAGCGGGGGGCTGGCCGGGCTCAAGCCGGGCGCGCATCCGCATCAATGAGCCCTGTTCCGCTTGCCGGCCATGTCCGGAGTCGGGACGGATATCCCGACTCAACGATTTGCAAATCGGGACGCGCCTGCTGAATCAAATCGCTCAAGCCGCGGCATAAGCGGCCGTTACCCTTTAATACGGAGCGAAAACAGATGACGTGTTTCAAGGCATGATGAACAACGAAGCATACGCACGACAGGAGTCGGGCGGCGAAGCCCGGGAGGGCACGCTCGATGGCTTGCTGCGGCGCATGCAGACCGGCAGCGATTTCCCCGCCTTGTCCGAAGCGATCGGCGCGATCAACCGCATTGCCTCGTCCGACCGGGAGGGGGTCAACGAGTTATCCAACAATATCCTCAAGGACTTTGCGCTCACCAACAAGCTGTTGAAGCTGGCCAACGTCGCGTTTTACAACCAGGTCGGCGGCGGTTCGATCAGCACCATTTCGCGTGCGGTGGTGATTCTCGGTTTCGACGCGGTGCGCTCGATCGCGCTGAGTCTGATCCTGCTCGACAATCTGGAAAACAAGGCGCACGCGCAGCAATTGAAGGAGGAATTCATCAAGGTGCTGTACGCCGGCATGCTGGCGCGCGAGATGGCGGGCGAGATGCAGCTGAAGGATGTGGAGGAGGCATTCATCGGCGCCATGCTGCACAACCTGGGGCGCATGCTGGCCATGTTCTATTTCCCGGCGGAAACGGCAGCGATCGGGCTGCTCGTCGAGACCGAGGGGCTGGGCGATGCCAAAGCATCGACCCAGGTGCTGGGGGTGTCGTTCGAGAATCTGGGGATCGGCATCGCCCGCAGCTGGGGGTTTCCCGATCAGCTGGTGCAGAGCATGAAAAAGCTGCCGGACGGCAAAGTCAGAAAAAGCATGAACAATCTGGACCGGCTGCGGGTGCTGGCCGGGTTTTCCAATGCCCTGTGCGAGGTCATTCTCGATACGCCGGATGCGGATCGCGCCAAGGCGCTGGGCAGACTCACGGCACGTTTCGGCGATGGCCTGTCGATGACGGGAAAGCAGCTTGCCGGGGTGATGGAAAAATCGATGCAGGACATTGCCCAGTTCGCGCTGGCGGTGAATGTGAATCTGAAACACAGTGCTTTTGTGCAGCAAGCGTCGAAATGGGCGGGGATGGCGCCGCCGCCGGCGTTGGACGCCAATACGGGATCGCCGCAGGACGGCGCGGCCGCCCTCCAGGCTGTGCTGGACGCCAGCGTGCTGCACGAGCACGCCGATGCGGAACCCGGCGCAGATGGCAGCAAGCCGCCGCGCAGCAGCGGGGAGATTCAGGCCGTCCTCAGCTCGGGCCTGCAGGATGTTGGCAATTCGCTGATCGATGACGCTATTTCCGTCAACGACATTTTGCGCATGATCCTGGAAGCCATGTACACCGGCATGGGTTTCGCGCATGTGGTGCTGTGCATCAAGGACGGGCGCCACAATAGCCTGTGCGGCAAGTTCGGGTTTGGCGACGGGGTGCAGGCCTTGATCAAGGCCTTTGATTTTCCCCTGTCGGGGCAGCCCGATGTCTTCCTGGTTGCCCTGCAAAACAACGCCGACATTCTCATCACCGATATCGACGATCCGAAAATCGCGACGCGGATTCCGGTGTGGTATCGGCGGCAGGTTGCGGCGCGCACTTTCGTGCTGTTCCCGATCATTGTCAGAGGCAAGCCGATCGGGCTGATTTACGCCGACCGTCCTCATGCCGGCGATATCACGATTCCCGAGAAAGAGCTTTCCCTGCTCAAATCGCTGCGCAACCAGGCCGTGCTGGCGATCCGACAGTCGCTGTAACGCGCGTCCGGCATAATGGCGCCATGCCGTTTACCCGAGTCATGTTTCGTTTTCTGGCAAGCCTGCTGATCGCAGGCCTGGCCGTTTCTGTCCGCGCCGCCGAACTGCCCGCCGCCTTTACCTCGGCGCTGGAGCAGGCAGGAATCCCGCTCGGCCACGTGGCGGTGAGGGTGCAGCCGCTGGACGCGGCGGAACCGCTGCTGAGCCACAACGCCGAGGCGGCGCTCAACCCGGCATCGGTGATGAAGCTGGTGACGAGCTTTGCCGCGCTGAATCAGCTGGGGCCGGGATATGTGTGGACAACCGATGTCTGGGCCGACGGCACGATTGAGGCGGGAGTGCTAACGGGCGACCTGGTGATCAAGGGTTACGGCGACCCCATCCTGACGCTGGAACGCATGTGGCTGCTTCAGCGCGCGCTGCGCGCGCGCGGAGTGCAGCACATACGCGGTAATCTGGTGCTGGATACCAGCCATTTCGATTTGCCGACGCTGGATTCGGGTGCGTTCGACGCTGAGCCCCTGGCCATGTACAACGCCCTGCCGGGTGCGCTGGTGGCTAATTTCAATGCCGTCACCTTGCGCTTGAAACCGGAAGGGGAACAGGTTCGCGTCACCCCAGACGTCGCGCTGCCGGGCGTGGCGCTGACATCGCAACTGGTGCTGGAGGACAAGGCCGAGTGCAATGGCGGCAAGGATGCGATCAAGCCGTTTTTCTTTTCCGGCGAGCACCCGGTGCTGGCGATCAGCGGACGCTACGCGCGGGGCTGCGGCGAGCAGACACTGTCGTTGAATCTGTTTGATGCTGCGACGACATTTGATTTCATCTTTCGCGGACTGTGGGGCGAGTCGGGCGGCACGCTGAGCGGCACAACCGTCAGTGGCCGGGCGCCGACGTCCGAACCGCTGCTGAAATCTGCCTCGGCACCGTTGACGGATGCACTCATCCGCCTCAACAAATTTTCCAACAACCTGATGACACGCAACCTGCTATTGACGCTGGGGGCGGAGAAATACGGCGCCCCCGCAACCCCTGAAAAGGGTATCAATGCGGTCACTGACGCATTGACGCAGCGCGGCGTGTCCACCCGCAAACTGGTGCTGGAAAACGGCGCCGGGCTGTCGCGCATCGAGCGCATCAGTGCAGCGGCATTGAGCCAATTGCTGCACGCGGCCTATCGCAGCCCGCTGTTTGCCGAATTCGAGTCGGCGCTGCCGATTGTGGCCATCGACGGCACGCTGAAGAAACGTTTCAACGGCAGCGTGCTCGCCGGCAATGCGCACCTCAAAACCGGCAGTCTGCGCGATGTCAGCGCACTGGCCGGTTATGTGGTCGCTGCCAGCGGTCAGCGCTTCAGCTTTGTCATGCTGGTGAATCACGCTAATGCACGCCGCAGCGAGGCGGCTCAGCGTGCACTGCTGGAATGGGTGCAGGCGGGCGGGTTGCCGGCACCTGAGGGTGTTGCGCAATGAATCCCGGCTGCCGGGTGATGGGCTTGTTTCTGGTGGCGTTGGCACTGTTCCAGTCGCTGACGGTGGCGGTGGACGCCTGGCATGCCGGGCAGTGGCCCAGTCGGCCCAGCGAGTGGGTGCGCTTGGCATTGTTGCCGGCGGCGCTGTGGGTGTATGTGCGCTATTTCAGCGTATGGGGAAGTTGTCAGTGTGGCGACGGCGAGGACGATTGATCAGGCGCCTCGCCGCTTGATGCCTAGGACGCGGCAGGCGCGTTGAGCAGCAACTGGCCGTCCTTTACCGGGATGCGCGGGCCGGGTTGATGGTCCATGCGCACCCGGTCTTCTTTTTCGCCCAGGCGGTAACGCACGTCATAGCCCACCGTTTTGGTGTGCGATTCGTAGACGGTTTTGCAGCGCGTTTCGGTGCGGCTGACGGTGGCTTTTTCCTGCATGTTCTTTTGCACCTGGTTGCCGGCGTAGCCGCCCGCCGCTGCGCCGGCGACGGTGGCCAGCTTGCGCCCGTCGCCACCCCCCACCTGGTTGCCCAGCAGACCGCCCGCTACCACGCCGATCGCGGTGCCGGCAATCCGGTTGGGATCCTTGACCGGCGCCTGTTCGTTGATGGTCACGTCGCGGCAAATCTGTTTGGGGGTTTTTGTGGTTTCGGTGATTGCCTCCACTGCCAGCACGTCGGCAAACCGGGGTTCGGGATTGAGGGCCTTGTAGCCGGCGACGCCGCCAATCGCGGTTACGGCAACGGCCCCTGCTATCACGCCTGTCAACATCGATTTATTCATGATCGCTCCTTGAAGGTTTGGGGATGGCACGCGTTCCACGTATCTGATCATAGAAGATGACACGGATTTTTGCGCCCACAGCCAAGGGTAGACGGGGCGGCAGGAAGCCGTTATTCGGGCTGCATCAGGTCGATCCTGAAACTGTCCTCGTAAGGGGGCACATTGCATTCGATGACGTCCGACGGGGCAACGTCGAGGCGGACGCCAACAATATCGGCGCGCACCGGTAATTTCGTTGCGCCGCGGTCCACCAGCACCACGGTGCGAATTTCGGCCGGTTGCTTGCCGGCCAGATATTCCACCGCGCGCAGCATGGAATGTCCGCGATACATCACGTCATCCACCACCAGCACGGTGTGGCCCGCGAGGTCGAGAGCGGCGTGGGTCGGATTCTCGGTCAGTTGGGTTTCGGGATAGAGCAGCGTGAGATCGTCCGCATAACGCTTGATCTGCAGGTCCAGCCTCACACTGTTTTCCAGGCCGTAAGTCTCCACCAGTCGCGCATGCAGTCTGTCGGCCAGGGGCGCGCCGCGCCTCAGGATGCCGACAATCGCAATTTTCGTGGCGCCCGTCAGCAGGCCCGCCGCCTGGCGCGCCATATCGCCGACGATGACGTCGAGCTGTGAGGGGTCGTAGAGACAGGTGCGCCTGCCCTGCGGTTTGTCCGTCATGCGTGCGGGCCTACAAGCCGAGGTCCTGCCACAGCGCATCGACCCGCGCTTTGACGGCCGCGTCCATCACAATCGGTGTGCCCCATTCACGGGTGGTTTCGCCCGGCCATTTGTTGGTGGCGTCGATCCCCATCTTGCTGCCAAGCCCGGAAACCGGGCTGGCGAAATCAAGGTAATCGATCGGCGTGTTTTCCACCAGCAGGGTGTCGCGTGCCGGGTCGACCCGGGTGGTCAGCGCCCAGATGACTTCCTTCCAGTCGCGCACATTCACATCGTCGTCGGTGACGATAATGAACTTGGTGTACATGAACTGGCGCAGAAAACTCCACACGCCGAACATCACCCGCTTGGCATGGCCGGGGTAACTCTTCTTCATGCTGACCACCGCCATGCGATACGAACAGCCTTCGGGCGGCAGGTAGAAGTCGGTGATCTCGGGAAACTGCTTTTGCAGCAGCGGCACGAACACTTCATTCAGTGCCATGCCGAGGATGGCCGGCTCGTCCGGCGGTTTGCCGGTGTAGGTGCTGTGGTAGATCGGGTCGCGCCGCATCGTCATGCGCTCGATGGTGAACACCGGAAAGGTTTCCTGCTCATTGTAGTAGCCAGTGTGGTCGCCGTACGGTCCCTCAAGTGCCGTTTCTCCCGGATGGATCACGCCTTCGAGCACGATCTCGGCCGAGGCCGGCACCTGCAGGTCGCTGCCCAGGCATTTCACCACCTCGGTCTTGGCGCCGCGCAGCAAGCCGGCGAACTGATATTCAGACAGCGAATCCGGCACCGGGGTGACTGCACCGAGGATGGTTGCCGGATCGGCACCCAGCGCGACGGCAAGTGGAAACGGCTCACCGGGATGCGCCAACTGGTGCTCGCGAAAGTCGAGCGCGCCGCCGCGATGGGCCAGCCAGCGCATGATGAGTTTGTTCGGTGCGATCACCTGCTGCCGATAAATGCCGAGGTTCTGCCGTTTCTTGTGCGGGCCGCGGGTGACGGTCAGTCCCCAGGTGACGAGCGGCGCCACATCGCCCGGCCAGCAATGCTGGATCGGCAGTCGCGACACATCCACGTCGGCGCCTTCCCACACGATTTCCTGGCACGGTGCGCTGCGTACTTCCTTCGGTGTCATGTTCAACACCTGTTTGAGCACCGGCCATTTATCCCAGGCATCGCGCAGGCCCTTGGGGGGCTCGGGTTCTTTCAGATAAGCCAGCAGCTTGCCGACTTCGCGCAGGCGGGCGGGATCATTTTCGCCCATGCCCAGCGCGACACGCTTGACTGTGCCGAACAAGTTTGCCAGCACCGGAATGGAATGGCCTTTGGGATTTTCAAACAGCAATGCCGGCCCGCCGGCGCGCAGCACGCGATCGGCAATTTCGGTCATTTCAAATTTGGGATCGACTTCGACGGCGATGCGTTTGAGCTCGCCCATGTTTTCGAGTTGGGCGATGAAGTCCCGCAGGTCGTGGTAAATCATGAATGCGTGTCAGGTTGGGCGATGAAATAATAGTGGCTGAACACCTTCCGCGCAGAGTCCAGAGCGATCCATGCGACCAGATCGGCTCGCCGACATGGCGCGTGCGCGGAGGCGGCTGCCATTAATTGATATATTCGAACAGAGTAACGACCTTGGTTACGCCACTTGTGGTGCGTGCAATTTCAGTGGCGATCCTGGCTTCGTCTTGCGTGACCAGTCCCATCAAATAAACGATGGCGGCTTCTGTCACAATTTTTATTTTGGTGCCCGGCACTTTTTCGTCCCGCAACATGCGCGCCTTCACCTTGCTGGTGATGGCCGTATCATTTGCATCGGACGTCAGCGACGTGGCACCCGATACGCTCAGTTCGTTGTACACGGCGCGTACATCCGGAACGGCTTTGACGATTTCGCCCGCACGCGTGCGGGTGGATTCGTCCTGTACCTGGCCGGTGAGCAGCACCTGACGGTTATAGCTGGTGGTGGAAATGTTGGCGGCATTTTTTGGGAAGGCCTCGCTCAGGCGATTTTGCGCGCGGAGTTCGATTTCCTGGTCACCTACAAACACGCCTGCGGTGCGACGATCAAGCGCGACCGCAGATCCTGTCGCGGCGGCGCCCCCCAACACGGCAGTAGCGCAACCTTGCAATTGTGACAGGACGAGGCCTGCCAACGCGATTTGTACAAGTTTCTTCATTCTTCAGCTCCTAGTAAAACGCTGTCCACTCCATCGCAAAGGCAATGGATGGCAAGCAGATGGACTTCCTGAATACGCGCAGTGGATTCTGCGGGCACACACAGGAAGACGTCGTCTTCCTGTATTTGTTCCGTCAACCGGCCGCCGCTACGCCCCGTCAGTGCAATGACATGCATGTTGCGGGCGTGGGCGGCGGCAACAGCGTGCAACACATTGGGTGAGTTGCCGCTGGTGGAAATTGCCAGCAGGACATCGCCGGGCTGGCCCAAGGCCTTCACCTGGCGTGCGAAAACCTGATCGTAGGTGGAATCGTTCGAAATCGCCGTCAAGGTTGAGGTATCGGTTGTCAGCGCGATGGCCGCAAGCCCCGGCCGTTCCTGCTCGAACCGGTTGATCATGAGTGAGGCGAAATGCTGTGCGTCTGTTGCCGAGCCGCCGTTGCCGCAGGCCAGCACCTTTCCCCCTTGCGTAAAACAGTGCACCAGCAGGCGTGCTGCTTGCTCAATCTGCGGTGCGAGGGTGTCTGCAGCGTCCAGCTTGGCTTGGGCCGAGGCCGTGAAGTGACCGAGAATTCTGTCGAGTAAAGCCATGCCAGCAATTATCCCATATCGTCGAACGCATTTTTGATCCAGTCGGGACGGGTGTCGCCCGACAGGGCCACCACGTCGAAGCGACAGGGCGGTAGCGTTTTCAGTGTGGTCAGATACTGGCGGGCAGCGGCGAGCAGTTTTCTTTGTTTGCCGGGCGTCACGCTGGCGGCGGCGCCGCCGAAATCGTTGCGGCTGCGCAAACGTACCTCAACGAAAACTCGCGTAGCACCGTCCTGCATGATGAGATCGATTTCGCCGAATCGACAGCGCCAATTGCGCGCAACCAGCATCAGTCCGTTGGATTCGAGGAAAATTTCAGCCCGTTTTTCAGCGGATTGCCCAAGCAGGGTTTTCAACATCTGCGACAATGACGGCTCATGAATGAATCTGCCCATCATACCCGTCTGCCGCCCGCGCTCTATGTGGTCGCCACGCCCATCGGCAACCTGGGCGATATCACCCTGCGTGCGATTGATACCTTGAAATGTGCGGACCGTGTGGCGGCTGAAGACACCCGGGTGTCGGGGCAGCTGCTCGCACACCTCAATATCTCCAAGCCCATGGTGTCGATTCGCGAGCACAATGAACGCGAGGCGGCCAACAAGGTCATTGCGTGGATCGCCGCCGGCGAGGCGGTCGCCTATGTGTCGGATGCCGGCACGCCAGCGGTATCCGATCCCGGTGCTCGATTAGTCACTGCCGTGCGCGCGGCTGGATTGCTCGTGGTGCCGATCCCCGGCGCCTCCGCGGTGACCACGGCGCTGTCGGCGGCCGGGGTCGAATCGGGGACGTGGCTGTTCCATGGCTTTCTGCCGCCTAAAGCGGGCGCCCGCCGCGCGCAGCTGCAAACGCTTGCGGCCTTGCCGAGCGCGCTGGTGTTTTATGAGGCGCCGCACCGCATTGAAGAAACGTTGGCCGATATGGCCGCAGTGCTGGACGATGCGCGTGCCGTTACTCTGGCGCGTGAGCTGACCAAGCGATTCGAGACCATCGTCACGCTGCCGTTGCGTGATGCGCCGGCCTGGCTGGCCGCCGACCCCAACAACGTGCGCGGAGAATTCGTGGTCATCGTCCATCCGCCTGCGGCTGCGGCTGCAGTGGTCGACGCTGAAGCGATGCGGGTACTCGACGTGCTGCTGGCCGAACTGCCGCCGACGCTGGCGGCCAGGCTTACGTCGAAGATCACCGGACGCAGCAAGGCCGATCTCTATAAAATGACCCTGGCATTAAAACCGCAAGATCAGAAAGACGCATGACCGATACCCTCACCCTCACTCGTCCCGACGACTGGCACATCCATTTCCGCGATGGCGCTGCCATGCAAAGCGTCGTACCCGATACTGCGCGTGTATTTGGTCGCGCGATCGCCATGCCCAACCTGAAGCCGCCGGTGGTGACCGTGGCCGATGCGGCAGCGTATCGTGCGCGCCTGCTGGCCGCAGCGGCAGGCACCGCGTTCGAGCCGCTGATGACGCTTTATCTCACCGACAATACGCAGCCCGATGAAATCCGTCGCGCGCGGGCAAGCGGCTTTGTGCATGCGGTGAAGTACTACCCGGCCGGTGCGACGACCAACTCGGATTCCGGTGTAACCGATCTGGCCAAGGCCTATCCGGCGATTGCGGCGATGGAGGCAGTCGGGATGCCCTTGCTGCTGCACGGCGAAGTGGTCGATTCCGAGATCGACGTATTCGACCGCGAGGCGGTGTTCATCGAGCGCCACCTGACCCGGCTGATCCGCGATTTCCCCAGGCTGAAAATCGTGCTGGAACACATCACGACGCGTCAGGCAGCCGAGTTTGTGGCGGCCGCGCCGGCCAACGTGGCGGCGACGATTACCGTGCATCACCTGCTATACAACCGCAACGCCATGTTCCGCGGCGGCATTCGCCCGCATATGTATTGCCTGCCGATATTGAAGCGCGAGCTGCACCGTCAGGCACTGGTCGCCGCCGCCATTTCCGGCAACCCCAAGTTCTTCCTCGGCACCGACTCCGCGCCACACGCGGTGGGCGCCAAGGAGTCGTCCTGTGGCTGCGCCGGGGTGTACTCGGCGCATGCAGCCATCGAGCTATATGCCGAAGCGTTCGAGGACGCAGGCGCGCTGGACAAGCTCGAAGCGTTTGCCAGTTTCCATGGCGCCGATTTTTACGGCCTGCCGCGCCACACCGACACCCTTACGCTCAAGCGCGAAAGCTGGACAGCGCCAGCCAGCCTCACGCTGGGCCCGGATAGTCTGGTGCCGTTGCGCGCGGGCGAGGCCATCCGCTGGCGCGTCGTTTCTCGATAATCGCGCATAAAAAAACCGGGCAGATGCCCGGTTGAGGGGGAGACACACACCTACGGAAACGCTGGGATAGTAGGCTCGACTCCCGACCCCATGGCTTCGGGGTGGTGCGATGCAATCAGTTTTTTGATTTCGTCGACGCGTCCGGATGGCACATCCACCATCATCAGGATGTGTCCGGCAGCGATGGCCGCTTCAAAGGTTTTGAGGCGCGAGTTGGGAATCGAGCTGGCGACCATGCTGGCGACCCAGGCACCGAATGCGGCGCCGATCAGGGCGGTGATCAGGATGGTGACAAGTTGCATATCCACGCCCGCCGGAGGAAAGAACACCGCCACCAGTCCCGCGAGGATGCCGATGCCGCCCCCGACCGCCAGGCCCGTTTCTGCCCCATGGACGAAATCGGTTTTTTGCAAAATGGAGGCTTCGTGCATGCCTGCCAGCGTAATGCCGTCCTTGGCCAGGACGTGAATGT
>JADMKH010000109.1:8121-11643 GCA_018780025.1 Thiobacillus sp. | reverse complement strand
CTATTGACCGCTTGGCGTCTTCCTGAGAGAAAGGATTTTCTATGGCTATTCCCTGGCTGACGGTATTGCAAATTGTCCCTTGGCGAGAGGTCGTGAACAATGCCCCCAAGGTGGCCGAGGGGGCCAGGAAACTATGGAACACGATCGGCAAGCATCCCCCCATTGCGGTGGTGAAAGCGCCCGACATGCGCGCCACTGCCGGGCCTGACCCGCATTCTACCGCCCAGCTTCAAACCCGGCTTGCAGCCGTTGAGGCCGCGCTCGATGATCTGCACGCGCAAATGCTGGCATCGTCTGAACTGATCAAGGCGTTGGCGGATCAGAACACGCAATTGGTCAAGCGCATTGAAGCAAACCGGATTCACGTTTTCTGGCTGGCGGGGCTGATGATCGTAATCGGCGCCGTCGCATGGTTTTATTGATCGGTTTTGGCAAAGCGCCTTGCAATGGAAACTTGTTCAGTTTTCCTGATCACTCCGCGCGCAGCGCATCCACCGGGTTGAGCCGGGCGGCACGCATGGCAGGGACGACGCCGGCCGCCAGCCCGATCAGCATCGATACGACCAGCGCGCCGATAGCGTAATCCCATGGGGTATTGACCGGCAGACCGCTTACGGTAATTTTCAGCAGCCAGGCAATGCCGGCGCCGATGGCCAGGCCACCGAGTCCGCCCAGGGTGGACAACACGGTCGACTCCATCAAAAACAAGGTGCGAATTTGCGCCCGTGTGGTGCCTAGCGCGGTGAGGAGACCGATCTCGGCGACGCGCTCGGCCACGGCGATGTGCATCAGCGTGACCATGCCCACTGCACCGACCAATAACGAAATGCCGCCGAGCGCGGCGACGGCGAAGGTCAGCACGTCGAGCACGGTCCCCAGCGTGTCCAGCATCTGTTGCTGTGGGGTGAGGGTGAAGTCCTCGCGGCCGTGGCGTGCGATCAATATGCGCTTGGCATCTTCGATCACCGCCGGCAACGGCGAGCCGGGGCGGTAGGCGATGTGGATTTCCATCACGCCTTCGCGGTTGAAGACTTCCAGTGCGCGCGTGGTGGGAATGTAGACGGTGTCGTCGAGATCGAATCCCAGTACTTGGCCTTTGGATGCCATGACGCCGATCACACGAAATCGCGACGTGCCGACCTGCAAAGTGGCGCCGAGCGGGTTGGCGCTACCAAACAGTTCGGTGCGCACTTTTGCCCCCAGCACGGCGTAGGCGCGCGGGTTGCGCGGATCGTCGGCAGGCAGGAACTGGCCGACCGCGACGTGCATGTTGAAGGCACGGGAAAAGTCCGGGCCTTCGCCGTATACCGTCACGCGCCGGCTGCGGCCGTGGGCGCGGACTTCCGCATTGCCCATGACGCCAGCATTGGTGTATTGCGCATAGCGCGAGGTTTGCAGGGCCAGCGCATCGTCTACCGTCAGCAGCCGCGCGCTGCCGATGGAGCCGACCGAGGTGCCGCGCGCGGTGGTTTTGCCCGGCGTGGCGGTGATGATGTTGGTGCCGAACTGGGTGAACTCGGACAGGACAAAACGGTGAATGCCGTCGCCGATCGAGGTGAGCAGAATCACCGCGGCGATACCCACCGCGACACCCAGGGCAGACAGGAAGGTGCGCAGCCGGTGTGCGGTCAGCGCGTGCAGGGCAAAGCGGAGGGTGTCGGTGAAACTCATTTTCCGCTCAGCGCATTGACCGGGTCCAGTTTGGCCGCACGCGCGGCCGGCAGCAGGCTGGCGAGGATGCCGGTGATGAGTGCGGTGGCGACGCCAGCGACGCTGGCCCACACCGGTGGCCAGGCGGGGAGCTGCGGGTAGGCGAGACGAATCATCAATGCGCCGAACTGCCCCAGTGCGAAACCGATGGCGCCGCCGGCCAGCGATAGCCAAAGTGCTTCGGCGAAGAACAGGCGGCGGATATCGGTAGCGGGCGCACCGATGGCTTTCAGCAAGCCAATCTCGGACGTGCGCTGCGCCACCGCCACCAGCATCACGTTCATGACAAGCACCCCCGCGACTGCGAGGCTGATTGCGGCGATGCCCGCCACCCCGAGCGTCAGCGCACGCAGGATGCGGTCGAAGGTGGCGAGTACAGCGTCCTGGGTGATGACGGTGACATCGTCTTCACCGTCGTGACGCAGCTTGAGCGTATGTTGAATGGCGGACTTGGCTGGTTCGATAACGCTACGGCTGCGCGCCTCGACCAGGATGCGAAACAGCGTGGAGGTATTGAACAGTTCCTGTGCGTATTCGACCGGAATGATGGCGAGTTCGTCGGTATTGAAACCCATGGCTTCGCCTTGCTGCTCGATCACGCCCGACACCATGAAGCGGCTGTCTCCCAGCCGGATGCGCTGACCGATCACGTTGCCGTCGGGAAAGAATTCATGCGCCAATACACTTCCCAGCACGATCTGCGCGCTGCGTTCGGCGCCGTGCGCGAGAAAGCTGCCCTTCGATAATTTCATGTTGCGGATCGGCAGCAGTTCGGCCGTGCTGCCGAGTACGGTGACCTCGCGCAGCTTGCCGCCGGAGGTGAGTTCGGCCACGCCCACGTTGAGCGGGGCCAGACGCCGAACCTGCGGCAACTGGCCGACAATGCGGGCGTCTTCCAGCGTCAGGTCGCGCGGTGTCTGGCCGAGCGCTGCGCTGACAAAGCCGCCCGAAGTTTCGGCGCGGCCCGGCAGAACGATGATGAGATTGGTTCCGAGCGAGGAAAACTGCTTCACCACATAGTTGCGTGCGCCGTCCCCCAGCGCGGTGAGGACGACCACAGCTGCAACGCCCAGCGCCATCGCCAGCACGATGAGCAGGGAGCGGGTGCGGTAGCTCACCACCGTCATGAACGAGAGGCTCAGGGTGTCGCGCAGCTTCATGTCAGGTCGTTATGCCTTGCCTTCATTCGTCTTCTTCGGGCGCGGGGCTGCCTTGCGTTTAGAGGGCGGCGCGGCTGCATCGGCATCCTCCAGCGCCGCCACGACGGGGGGTGCCAGATAATTCTGTTTGCTCACGACCGGCTTGCCGCTCTTGGCTTCCAGCGCACGGCGCGCATTGCCTGCAATAGTGCCGCCTTCCTTGGCTGCCGTGCGATTATCGGCAAAGCCTTGGGCATCCTTGCGCCGGGCAATTTCCGTCGTGCCCGCTTCGCCCAGCATGGTGAAGATCAGTTCCAGATCGGTCATGTGGTCACGCAGATTGTTGCCGGTCTTGACCTTGTCCAGCTCCTTGAGGCGACTGTGCGCACCGGGCGTTACGCCGAAGGTGGCACGGGCGATTTCAGCGGTGAGGATGGAATATTCGCGGCCTTCCTGCACCCCGCGCGTTTTCCATTCGTCGGTCAGTTCCCCACGCACGGCAATCGAGCGCAGCCGCTTCTCGATCCATGCCTGCGGGTAGCCCTTGGCCTGATACAGCTCGCGAGCGCGGGCGCTGGCCAGTTCCGGGTTTTCGATTTCCTTGACCCGCTCGTAACCCACCTGCGCCAGCCAGCGCTTGAAAGGTTCGGCGCGGGGCGAGGGGATGGACTGG
>JADMKH010000109.1:0-8111 GCA_018780025.1 Thiobacillus sp. | reverse complement strand
CCGTGGTTGTAAGCCGCTGCCCCAAGGGATACACCTTCGGATAAAGCGGCAACAACCCACGTGAAAGGTTCCGCGCGGGGGGAAGGGATGGACTGGATGATGCGGAACAAGGTTTCCGTATTGGCGCAGTCAGTCAGCCGCTGCTTCCCATCCGGAGCGGCCATCTTCAACTGTCCGATTTTTTCGGACACTTCAAAATAGCCTTCGGCGGCGAGCTTTTTCTTCAGATCGTTCCAGTATTTGCGTGGCCGGTCGCCCCCAACCAGAACTTCGACCACGTCGATAATCGAAAACCACCACGCTTCCGCGTGCCAGGTTCGACGGATCGCTGTTTCCTGAAAGACGGCGATGTGGTTCGCCGGTTCAGAAATTTGGACTATCTTGCTCATGGTCTGTGCTCCCTTGCTGAATTGCTCATTCCCGTCCTGGATGATGCGCCGCATGTTCAGGGCTTGCTGCTGACTCGGGGGCCCATTCTCCCTCGGCGAAGACGTTGCGGATGTGCTGGTCGATGTTCTGCTTGGTAGTCAGAAACAAGTAGGTCATCTGGTTCAGCCAGACAGTTTTGCCTTCCATGTTGTTATGCTCCTCCGGCAATCGACGCACCGCATTGCGGACAAGCAAAAACCCCCTTGTCTGTTTCAGTGAAACGCAATCCCGAGTCCTGCGGGTTGATGTGACCTTCCAGATAGGTAATCAAACGGCCGTCCGCCAGCACATCTTCCTGCAAGCCACACTCGGGGCACGCCAACAATTCGCGCTCATCAGCGAACAATCCCAGGGACTTGGCTTGCTGCTTCAGGTGACGAAGTTGACCGAAGAGTTCAATGAGGTCGCCTTCATGCAAAGTGGATAGCGCAGCTTGCAGCGATTGGCGACGTTTGGTGTTTTTTTCAATGGGCATGACGATCGCTTATCCCTGCTGTTTCAACCAGGCGGTCGGGGTTACGCTGGTCACGCTATCTTTCGTGCGCTCCAGCATTTCACGATCCAGGGTGACCAGCGTCAGCGTGCGCTGTGCCGCCAACGCCACATAAACCGCATCGGCCCCACGCAAACGCTGCTGTGCCGCAACGGTCGCGGCTGCTGTCGCGAGATCGCCGGTTAAAGGCACAAATTGGATCCAGGCTTGGGCATGCAGGAAAACCGCGATCTTTTCAGCCAGTTCGGAGTCGTCGGTCTGGCGGGCGATGGCGCCGGCCACTTCGGATAGCGCCAGAAGCGGTGTCGTGGCCGTGATGCCTTCTTCAACCAGGCGACGCAGCAAAACAGCCGCGTCACGGTGGTGTGCATCATGGGCAAGGAAGGCGGCTACCCAGACCGAGGCATCAATCACCATCAGCCGCGTCTCTGTTCGCGCACGGCATCCGTTGCGCTCAATCCGGTTTTCCATTCTTTGCCGACTTGGGCGGCGAGGGCTTCCAGTTCCTGGCTAAAGGCATCAGCCGCTTTTTTCCGCGCGTTGGCCGTAGGCGCGAGCGGCGCGCCAATTTCCCGCGTCAGGAGTTGGGTAATGAGGTCCTTCATGCTTTGCCCGCGCAGGGCGGCTACCGCCTTGGCCTTGCGAAACAGGTCGTCTGGCATTTCGATCGTGGTCTTCATGGCGATCTCCGGAAATATGGGAACCCATAAAGCTTACCGCTGTGTGAATGCCGGATCAATTGTTTTGCGTACTTAATAATCGATTCCACCTTGCCGGGGCTGTTCGGTGCTCACCCTTCTTGTTCGTCGCCGACGATCTCGCCATCCCGCATGGAAATATGGCGATGCGCGCGCGCCCCCAGTTCGCGATCATGGGTGACGACGATGAGCGTGGTGCCGGCGTGGTGGAGGGCTTCGAGCAGCGCCACGACTTCGGCACCGGTGCGGTGGTCGAGGTTGCCGGTGGGTTCGTCTGCCAGTAGCGCAGTGGGCTTGAGGATGGTGGCGCGTGCGATGGCTACGCGCTGGCGTTGTCCGCCGGATAGTTCGGAAGGACGATGGTGGGCGCGGTCGCGAAGCTCAAACGAATCAAGCGTGGCTTCAACGCGCGCCTTGCGATCGGCAGGCGCGATGCCTTCCAGAATCAGCGGCAGTTCAATGTTCTCGGCAGCAGTCAGGCGCGGAATCAGATGAAACGACTGAAACACGAAGCCGATTTTTTCGCGTCGCACGCGCGCCTGCCCGGTTTCGGACAGGGCGGTGACCTGGGTGCCATCCAACGCGTAGCTGCCGCTGCTGGGACGGTCGAGCAGGCCGATTACATTCAACAGGGTCGATTTTCCCGAACCCGATGGCCCCATGATCGAGACGTACTCGCCCGACTGGATTTCAAGGTTGATGTCGTTGAGTGCGCGCACTTCCTGATCGCCCATGTGGAATACGCGGTTGATCGCGGCGAGGCGGATCATTTCGGAGCTTTGGGCTTGACCTTGACGCCCGCTTTCACCTTCTCCTGGTCAAAGGACAGCAGCACCCGGTCGCCGGCCGCAAGCCCGCTCACGACTTCGGTGAATGCCCAGTTGGCGAGGCCGGTTTTCAGGCTGCGCGATTCCAGTTTGTCGTCGGCGCCCAGCACCAGCACGGTGCCGTCTTGCTGGATTGCCTGGGTGGGTACGCGCAACACAGGGTCACGCTTTTCGATGATGGCTTCGACATCAGCACTGTAGCCCACCAACAAAACCTGTTTGGGCGGCGTGTCGAAATCGGCTTCGACATCGACCGTGCGCGCCTGCTTTTCGACTTCGGTCACGTAGGGTGCAATGCGTCGGATCTTGCCGCTGAAAGTCTGGCCGGAAAGGGCGTCGAGCGTGATGCGTGCAGGCTGGCCCGGCTTGATTTTGGGCGCATCGACCTCGTCCATCGGCGCGCTCACATAGAGGCAGGTATCGTCGATCAGATCGACGGCAGGCGGCGTCGGAATGCCGGGTGGCGAGGGCGTGGTGTATTCGCCGATTTCGCCGGTGACGCGCGCCACGATGCCGGCAAACGGCGCACTCAGCGTGGTGCGTTCCAGCCCGGCCGAGGTCACGCGTATCTGGGCTTGCGCGCGTTTGACGTCGGCAGCGACGGCATCGCAATTGGCTTGTCGTGCACTGGCCTGGGCACGCGCATCCTCGCCGCTTTGCGGACTGACAAAACCTTTATCGACGAGCTGCCGGGTGCGCTCGGCATCGCGCTTTGCATTGTCGGCCAGGATGCAGGCTTCACGGCGGCGCTGCTCGCTGGTGGCCAACTGGCGGGTGGCCAACTCGCGTTGCGCAGCGAGATCGCGGTTCCACAGTTCCAGCAGTGGCTGGCCCGCTTTGACGCGGTCGCCTTCCTTCACCCATAGCTTCACGATTTGCCCGCCGGCTGCCGGCGCCAGCTTGGCGCGGCGGCAGGCCTTGATGGTGCCGGCGCGAGTGTTGACTACCGTGGATTCCACAACGCCGTGCCCGATCGTGGCGAATTCGACTTCGGGCGGCTGGGGCCGGGTAAAGTGCCAGCCCGCATAGGCGAGCGCAGCGGCGATCAACACAAAGACAACAAGGCGAAACCATGTTTTTGGTTTGGGCATATTCAGGGGGGACGCGGCATTGAACCAGGCCAATGTACCATTCGGCCATGTTGAAAACCATTGTTCCCGCCACGCTCGAATTCAAGGAGGGTGTCCCGTACTCCACTCCGTACGGTGACATCTACCACGCTGCGGAGGGGGGGGCAGGCCAGGCGCGCCACGTGTTTTTGCTAGGCTGCGGTTTGCCGCAGGCCTGGGCGAACCAGCCTTCGTTTGTCATGCTGGAAACCGGTTTCGGCACCGGGCTGAATTTTCTGACGACCTGGGCTGCGTGGCGTGCAGACCCGACCCGTTCTGCGCGGCTGCATTTCCTGTCGGTTGAAATGCAGCCGTTTCAGGTTGACGATCTGGCACGCCTGCATGCGCAATGGCCAGAATTTTCCGATCTCTCGCGTGAACTGCTGGCGAACTGGCCGATGCTGACGCCGGGTTTTCACCGCATCGCGCTGGATGGCGGCCGGGTGCAACTGACCTTGATGCTGGGCGATGCAATCGATTGCCTGCCGCAGGTGCAGGCCGCGGTGGATGCGTTTTATCTGGATGGCTTTGCGCCCGAACACAATCCCGCACTCTGGCAGCCCAGCGTGTTTGCAGAACTGGCGCGGCTGGCCAAGCCCGGTGCGGTGGCAGCGACGTACAGCGTGATGGGTACGGTGCGCCAAGGATTAACCGAGGCGGGTTTTGCGTGTGTAAAGCGCGATGGCTATGGCGGCAAGCGGCATTGCCTGAATGCGCGTTACATCGGCGCGCGCAAACAGCTTGTCGCTGCAGCATCCAAACATGTTGCCATCATCGGCGCCGGGGTGGCGGGCGCGGCGTTGGCGCATGCACTGGCGCAGCGTGGCGTGGCGGTGACCGTGCTGGAGCGGGGTAAAGCATTGGGATCAGGTGCGTCGGGCAACCCGATGGCGGTGTTCCGTCCGATGCTGTCACGCGATGACAACCGCGCAAGCCGTCTCACGCGTGCGGCGTTTCTGCATAACCTGCGCGCATGGACTGCGCTGGGTGACAGCGTGGAATGGTCGCGCTGCGGGGTGCTGCATCTGCCCAAGGACGAAATCACTGCATCCAGGCAACACCAGGCGCTCGACATCGCGGCTCCGCCAGCGGAATTCGCGCGCTGGGTGGAGCGGGATGAAGCCCGTGAACTGGCGAACTGGCCGGTTGATGGCGCCGGACTTTTTTTCCCGTCAGCCGGCTGGATTGAACCGGTAACCCTGTGTCGCGCCTGGCTCGACCATCCGGCCATTCAGTTAAGGACGAACTGCACCGTCGAACGCTTGCACGCCCACGCGTCAGGCTGGCAGGTGCTGGATGGCGAGGGGTCGGTATGGGTCGAGGCGGATGCCGTGGTGCTGGCGAACGCGCGGGATGTCATGAGTCTGGTTCCCGGCCAGACCTGGCCACTGCATACCGAGCGCGGGCAGATTACGCAATTGCCGACCGGCTGCTTACCGGAAATCCAGCGGGTGATTGCACGCGAAGGCTATATCGCGCCGGGCGTGCTTCAGCCCCTGGTCGGCGCAACCTATGAACACGATGACGACGACACTGCGCCGCGCCGGGACAGCGATCTGGCCAACCTGGCACGGCTGGAGGCCATCTTGCCGGGTGCGGGGCGTCGTTTCGACGTGGGCGACGTGATCGGTCGCGCTTCGCTGCGCGCGCTGCTCCCCGACCGGCTGCCCATCGTCGGCGCAGTGGCAAGCCATGCGGGGTTGTATGTGGCAGCGGGCTACGCTTCGCGCGGCGTAGTGTGGGCGGGTTTGTTGGGTGAGGCGCTGGCCGATCAAATGACCGGGCAGCCGCTGCCAGTGGAAACTGAGTTGATGCGAATTGTCGCGCCGGATCGTTTCAAGCGCTGACAGCCTTCCGGTCGGGAGTCAGGCGGCGGTCAGGGGTTTCCCGTTGCGAGACGCCACTGAACACCCCGCCTGGTCATATAAACCGCCTTGGCTTGTTGCAGCCTGAACCAGCACATTGAGCGCCTGCCGAGTGGAATTCAGGCGGAGTTCGATCAGGGTGCCGATACGCAGGTTCATCGCCTGGGACTGTTGCTCCATGGTTTGCAGGTTTTCCCATTGGGCAGCATTTTCAGGGTTGCCCTGTTGGGCCAGCCAGGCATTCATTCCTGCGTGGTCGGGCGTGAGTCCGGCCGAAAGCAGCCCTTCATGACGTGTGCGCACCATCGTGTTGAGGGACTGCAGTTGCGCCATTTTGAGCGCATTCAGTTTGGGTAGCAGATCGGCTTCACCGTTAACCAATGCGTGTTCTTCCTGTTCCAGCACATTCAGGAGTGCCTGCCATGCGCTGCTTTCTACCGACAGTTTGGCGATCAGGGCTGGGCCGGGTGCTGTTTCATTTGGCGACATTGAGCATTTCCTTGACGGAGTCGAGCAGGTGATCACTGATATTTTCGGTGTTGATGCGGTACTGACCCGATGCAATGGCGTGCTTGATACTTTCCACCCGGGCCCGGTCGACCACGGGAATCGCCGCAAGCCGGGTTTCCAGTTCTTTAAGCTGGGTCGCACGCGAACTCAGGCTGACTTCGGTTTGCCCGGATTGGGCACCCGGAGTCGCCTGCGGTTGAGCGGGGCGGTTTTCAACGGGGGTGGGCAGGGTGACCTGCTTGGGGCCGGGATCGATTTTCATGGCAGCTTCCTGTGTCTTGTCTGGCAGAATCAATTATGACTGCTTGCTTAAAATTGGTTTTTTCGTCGTTATCTGTTGGCCGCGTGGATGTCGTAGGTCAAGAACACCTTCCCGACGCAACGGGCGGGGATGTCGGGAAGGTGTTCCCGACCTACGGAAAGCACGTGATTCCAGGGCGTTTGCCAAGGATCAAAATATCATGGTGAAAGAACTTAAAACTACATCAGTAACGTCATTTTTCAAATAAGCTGAAGTCGTCCAGGCCGTACAAATCATTTAAAAAGCCACCATAACTTGCTGGCCGTCTTGTGCGACGCCACTGATCACCTGGCCCGAGCGGGTTTTGACCCGCACCTGGTCGCCGCGGCTGGCGTTGGCCAGTGCCAGTCCCTCACTCTGAACTGAAAACCCCGGACCATTCAGGACCACGCGCGTGGTTTGACCCTGCTGAACGACAAGCGGGGACCGCAGCAGCGCCGAGCGCAGCGGCGCGCCCGCGGCCAGGGCCGAAATGGTGCGATAGCCCGGCATGTTGTCGATGTTGGTGACGACGTCGGCAGGCAGGCTGCCCAGGTCCCCCTCGCGCAACGCGAAGTCGGCAGCGCTCAGAATGTGATTGGCGGGCAGGGATTGAAGCGTAGTGGCATAAGGTCCGACCACACTGACCTGCGCCGACAGGTAAACCGTCCACACAGAGGGGGCCAGACAGCGCACGCCAACCGAGACTTGCCCGATGCGGCGACCGCCGACAGGCTGGAATGCGTCCAGCGCCGCGCAGGCAGGCAAATCAACCCGGGGTGGTTTGACCTGGATCGTTACTTTTCCCGGCTGGCCGCCGGTCTGGGTTTTCAAAAACTGTTCGGCATGCGCCTGCAGCGCGGCGGGATTCTGCTGGCCTGCGGCCTGGACCAGGGTCGACAGGCCCAGCAGCACAAGTGCCAGCCCCATATTGCGGGCGCGCCGGCTTGCCTGGATTGATCCTGCTGTCATCCCGTGCTCCTTCAGTCGTTTCTCACAGTGACTCATTTTAAGAAGCGCGCCGCGGATTGAAACGCCGAAATGAACGGGCTTTTTGCCGCTTATCGTGCGATTGGATGGACAGGTGCCTGTCTAGGATGCAGTCATCGCAAAAAGGCTTTGCTGCACTTATAAAGACTCAAGAGGTGACCATCATGCTGAACCGGCTGGATGACATGCTGAACTTCCATACCCAGGCGCTACGCATACGCGATCAGCGCCAACAGGTGCTGGCGTCGAATATCGCCAACGCCGATACGCCCAACTACAAGGCGCGGGATGTGGATTTCAACACCGCGCTGCAGGATGTGCTTAAAAGCAGCGCGCTCAAAGGTGCTGCCTCGACGGGGGGTGTGGCGGTGGCCACCACCGCGCCAGGCCACATGAAAGGCACCCCAGGCCTGGCGGCAGATGCGGGCCTGCTTTATCGCACCCCCTCCCAGGGCAGTATCGATGGCAATACGGTGGAAATGGACACCGAACGCGCCGCCTTTGCCGACAACGCCCTTCATTATGAATTCAACCTGACCCGGCTCAGTTCGCAGATCAAGGGTCTGCTGTCCGTGATCCAGGGATAAGGAGTAGCCCATGTCTTTAGCGAATATTTTCAACGTGGCCGGATCGGCCATGAATGCCCAGTCGCAACGCCTCAACACGGTGGCCAGCAATCTGGCCAACGCCGACAGCGCAACCAGCGCGAATGGCGAACCGTACCGGGCCAAGCAGGTGGTGTTTGCCGCCACCCCGGTGGGCGTGGACGGCGCAACCGGGGTGCGCGTGGCGGCGGTGGTTGACGACCAGTCGCCGATGAAGATGGTGTACGACCCCAAGAATCCACTCGCCGACGACAAGGGCTACGTGACCATGCCCAACGTCAATGTGGTCGAGGAAATGGTCAACA
>JADMKH010000217.1 GCA_018780025.1 Thiobacillus sp. | reverse complement strand
GCGCTGGACAAAGGACTCGACAAGGAACCCAGACTGGCTGCTGCACTCGACATTCGCCGCAAGGATCAACTTGCCAAGGCCTACCTGGAGGACTACATCAAAGCCCACCCGGTCACCGATGCCGAAGTCCAGACGGCTTACGACAAGGCCAAGGCCGAAGCCGTTGAGCCGGAATATCGCGCGCGCCACATTCTGGTGAAGACCGAAGCCGAGGCCAGAAAGCTGATCGCCGACCTGGGCAAGAAAGCCAAATTCGAAGAGCTGGCAAAGAAATATTCCAAGGATCCGGGATCTGCAAAAAATGGGGGGGCGCTGGACTGGTCAGATCGCAGTGCCTATGTGAAGGAATTCTCCGAAGCCCTGGCTGGCCTGAAGAAAGGCGAGACCACCAAAACACCGGTGAAATCGCAATTCGGTTACCACATCATCCGTCTCGACGATACCCGCCAACCGCAAATCCCCCCACTTGAGGCTATTCGGGGAGAAATCGTCAAACAAACCCAGCAGTTGCGTGTGCGCGATGCCATCACATCCGTGCGTGCCAGTGCAAAAGTTGAGTAATCCACTAAAAATAAGTTATGCGGGGCTCCGCCCCGCTTTTATCCGACAGGGAGCCAAACATGGCCGGCAAAGAATATAACCATCTGCAAGACGTTTTCCTTAACACCCTGCGTAAAGACCGCATTCCGGTGTCTGTGTTTCTTGTGAATGGCATCAAGCTGATGGGACGAATCGAGTCGTTCGATCAATTTGTCGTGCTGCTGAAGGGCCAGGATCAGGCCGCACAGATGATCTTCAAGCACGCTATTTCCACCATCTCGCCGTCTCGCGAAGTGGTGATGCCGCAGCGCGACGCTGAAGCTTAAGCGCGGTTATTCAACATCGGCGGCCAGCAAACTGGCCGCCGTTTTCGTGTCGACCAGGACTGCGGCACCCCCACGGTAAGCCTGTTTATGACGGGCGGTGATGGCGTCCAGTTTTTGCGTGTCCTGCAGATACACCACCACATAGTCCTTGGGATGGGCCGCTAACCAGGGCTTCAAATCAGTCCCTTTCAATTCAACCAATGGCGCCTCAAGCCTGCCCAGAAATTGATACTGGGCATGATACCTGGCTGCATTGGCCACCGTCCGCCCTTCGGACTGGACCTGTTTGATCGCCAGCGCCATGGGCTTGATGTCATACAAAGGGTCAATCGATGGCGACGCTGCCAGTTGCGCCAGGCTCATGCTCGCTGCGCCCAGCAATCCAAGCATCGCAACAGGCTGGACGCCGCGCCGCACGGCAACCCACACCATCAGTGCGATCAGCATCAGCAACATACCCGGCCAAAGCGGCGGCAACTCGACAACCTGGCCTTGTAGCGCAGTAATCTGCCCGCTACCCGCAACAATCAATGCCGCACCCAGCGCAGCCGCAAGCAAGGCAGGAAGGCCCACGCGGGCAGGGTTCCAGTCGTCCAGCACACGTGCCGCCAGCAACGCAAAAGCCGGAAACATCGGCACCAGGTAATGCGGCTGCTTGCCGCTGATGAAAGAAAATGCGATGAACACCGGCAGCATCCATGCGATGCAGAAGCGCGTGCCGCGGTCCAGCCCGGCTCGCCTGTGGTGCGCCAATGCCTTCCACAATCCAGGCCAGACAAACCAGGGAAACAGGACCAGCGGCAGCAAGGGCAGATACCACCAGAAAGGACGCCGGTGGGCAAAGGAGTCCACCATACGGTCGGCAGTTTGCCCCCAGAAAATCGCATTGCGGTAGGCCTCCCCTCCGGACTGGCCAGCCGGAACCGCCCATGCCAACGCGATTGCAGCGCCGAGCAGGATCGCCAGCACCACTCCGCCAAACCAGCGTTTCCATTGCAGTCCAGGCTGCCACCACAATGCCAGCACCGTGACCGGCAACACATTAAGCAGGATGACTGGCCCCTTGGTTAACACACCGAATCCAATTGCAATGCCCAGCAGGATAAAGCCGCGCCGTTTTCCATCAGACGCCACAAGAATGCCGTGCATGCCGACCAGCACCCAGAAAGCCAGGATCACATCAAACATGATTGAGGTGGAAAAAAGAATCCACAACATCGCACTCGCCAGAATCAACGCAGCCCTTCCGCCCAACCCGGTACGCTGAGGCCAGAGGCGATGCGCCAACAGGCAGGTCAGCAACAACGAACCCGCAGAAAACAGCGGCAGCACCAGCCGCGGCCACCAGTCATTGACGCCAAAAAGTGCCCAGCCGGCATGAAACATCCAGAACATGAATGGCGGTTTGTGGCTATAGGGTTCCCCATTCTTGTAAGGCACCAGAAAATCACCACGCAACCACATTTCCCACGCCGCGCTCACATAACGCGTCTCGTCGATGGGGATCAGCGTGCGCGTCAGCAACGCCACGACGGTCAGCCCTGCGAGCAGGATCAAACTCAACAGAAACAGCCCGCGGCCGGAAAGGTCAGATTTTGTTTGCAGATTCATGGCGATCACTTCCTGCCTCGTCCAACGCGGCATCGATCTTGTCATCGAGACTCTGGCCATGCCGGAACCGGCGATACAGATAGGCGCCCAATGCGCCCGAAACCAGGAAAAGGCCGATGGCCAGCGTAAGTTTAAGCGTGGGGGCAATGTGCATGCCGCTGCCCACCAATGCAAAAACCAGGGTCTGTGGCAGATAGCCCAGCAGAGTTCCGCCAAAAAATGCCGCGGGCCGGATACTGGAAATGCCGGCGGCCAGATTGGTCAGCAAATTGCTGCCCACGGGCAGCAGCCGAACCAGCACCGTCATCGAAAAGGGGTGTTCGTGGATAAAGTGATCGAAGCGCCCGGCACGCTCACCCAGCCTTGCGCGTAGAAAGCCTTTGCCAAATAGGCGGGCATAACCGAAGCTCAACATGCAGCCCAACACCGCAGCCAGTGCGCCGAGCAGGGTACCCAACCCGACGCTGAAAGCGTAACCACCGAGGAATGCAATAATCTGGCGTGGCAGACCGATGGCAGTGAACACCCCGCCCATCAGCAAAAACAGCAAGGCGCCATTGATACCGTGGCCGCGTACCCGCGCATCGATCCAGGCCTCGTTGACGCTGTTACCCAGATCGCTGGATTTGAACAGGTAGCCCAGTAACGCCAGGCTCAGCATCAGCGCCAGGCCTTTCAGGATGACGCGCGCTTTCATTCAGAGGTCGGCGTCTTGCTCGATCACCGGCAGGCGCACCCGCCGCTGCAGCCAGGCCACGCCGAACAGATCGACGATACCGACCCACAGCCGGTTGTGTACGCCGTATTTTGAGGTGCCGCGTTCGCGTGCGCGATGGTGGACCGGAACCGACACCACGGCGCCACCGTTGCGCATCACCAATGCCGGCAGAAAACGGTGCATGTGATCAAAGTTGGGCAAAGCCAGAAAGGTCTCGCGGGCAAACACCTTCAGTCCGCAGCCGGTGTCTGGCGTATTGTCCTTCAGCATGCGGGAACGCACCGCGTTGGCGACTTTCGACGACAGACGCCGCAGGAAGGTATCGTTGCGCCTGGCCCGCCATCCCGCCAGCAACGCCAGGTTTTCCGGTTGCGCAGGATCGGACAGTTTGGCCAGTAGCGCCGGAATATCGGCGGGATCGTTTTGCCCGTCGCCGTCGAGCGTGGCAATCCACTCATACCGCGCGGCATTCACCCCTGTCGTCACTGCGCGGCTCTGCCCGCAGGATTCGCGATGGCGAATCACCCGCAGCATCGAAAATTCGGTTTTGAGTGTTTGCAGGCGTGCCTGTGAGGCATCGGTGCTGCCATCGTTGATATAGATGATTTCGAACGTGGTGTTGCCAGACAATGCGGTAGCGATTTCGCGCACCAACGGCTCGACGTTGTCCTGTTCGTTCTTGATGGGTACAACCACGGACAGCCTGCCGTGGTAGGCATATTTCGGCATGAATAGCGCGAGGTCGATTTGTGTGTGGCGGAGAGGGCGCGGATTTAAGCTCGCGTTAGGACATTATCCTAAACACGCTTTCCAGACGAGATATCTGAAAACATCATACTTCAATGCTAGCGCCACATTCAAGCCAATTAATACTATTCGAAAATGTCAGCGCAGCCAAAACCAGCAGCTCTACCCTCGAGCCGCGCAATCGATACGCTGAAAAGCCTGCCCCGACAAATCTCCGGGGTTGTCCTCCCGGTTGAACGGATGACCTTACACCACGCCTTCGATGCGGCCTGCACACGAGCCGAAGAGGAAAACCACACATGGCACGACCTGCGCCACGAAGCCCTCTCCCACCTGTTCGTGGAACGCCACGCCCAATCCATATTCCGGGTTGCCAAATCTGTTTAACTATTTATACTGAATATTTTATTTACACAGTAAAGGATTAAGACATGGCTGACGATACCAACAAACTCGCTGCTGACGACACCAACAAACCCGCTAAAACCACATCGGCAGTCCGCACAAACAAACCAACGGCGGCCGCGGCCAGGAGCAAGTCCCAAGTGGCCAGGGCACCCGCAAAACGCGCCAGCTCCAGCGTCGCCAAGCCAGCGGTCGCAAAGCCGGCCCGCAAACGGACGCCGAGCGTTGCCAAACCCCTTGCAACTGCAACGCGCAAGCCCCCTGTTCGCAATGCCCCCGCTCGCAGGGTCGCGGCTCCGAAGCCGGCGCCGGCAAGAAAAACTGTGCCCAGTGCGAAACCTGCCACTGTGCAAAAGGTTGCCAAGCCTGCCAAGGAGAAAAAAGTCAAACTGGTTCGCGACAGCTTCACCATGCCCGAGACCGAGTATGCCGTGATTGCCTTGCTGAAAAAGCGTTGTCTGGACGCAGGGGTTTCCGCGAAGAAAAGCGAGATCCTGCGTGCGGCCATCGCCGGTATGGCCAAGATGAGCGATGCGTCGGTGATCGCTGCAATCCGCAAGCTTAAGGTCATCAAAACCGGCCGGCCCGCCAAGGCGGCCAAGTAGTCGGATGCCATCGCCCTAACGGGAGATGGCACCACGCGCTGCACTGCACGACCGCGCGCAGTTACCGCTCAATCATCACCGGCGGTCTGTAAAAAGCACCCCGGCATGCCCGCGGAAAAACTCTGAGCAGAGTCAAACTGGACACACGATAACCCGCCGAATCAAAAACACCCGTCAAGGCGTGGCGCCGAGCTTTTCCCGATCCAGGCGGTCGCGCCAGGCTTCCAGCAGGTTTTCCACCTCGACCTTTTTCAGGCCGGTAAAGGGTTCGGCCTGCGCCAGCGCATCCTGGCAGGATTTATCACGATATTTCTGCATCATCTCGCGGCCTATGCCATAGAGTCGACCGTTGTGGCTCTGGCAGACGTTCAAATCCTGTTCCTTGCCGGTCAGCCGGGCCGCTGTCTGCTTTTTTTCGGACTCGGCTTGAGCGAGCGATTGTGCGGTGGCGCGCTGCAGGGCCGTGCTATCGGCCAGCTGTTTTTCGGTATCGTCCAGACGCGCCTTCAGCGCATCCCTTTCCGTTTGCAAGGCTTGCAGCTCACGCTCCATCCGGCTGCGCGCCGCGCGCTCGCCGGCCAGCTGCCGCCTGGTCGAGGCCGTGTCCGAACGGGTTTTCTCCAGTTCGCGCTCCGCCGTCTCCTTGTCCGCCAGAGCGGTGGCCTTTTCCTGCTCGGCCTGCGCGCGCGTCTGGTCGATTTGCTGCACCTGCTGCTGCAAGCGGCGCAGCATCTGCTTTTCGCGGCTGTCGTTGGCCGCCCATGCCGGAGCGACCGCCATCGTGACGAGAAGAATGGATAAGACGAATCGTTTCATTGCAAAGCTCCCACAGGCAACTGTCCTGGCGCCGCGCCAAGCTTGAGCAGCAATCGCGCCATATCCAGATCGCCGACCGAAAATGCCCACCACAGCGGCGGGTGGAATTTTTTGTCGCCCCAATCGGGCGGCGCACCCGCGCTGGCAAGTGCGCGGGCAGCGTCGTACTGTCCATTGGCGGCGGCCACCGCGAGCGGCGACAAGCCTTCGCGATTGAACAGCGTGAGATCGGGGCGCGCCTTGGCCAGCGCATCGATCACTGCGGGATGCCCCATCAGCGCCGCGCTATGCATGGGCGTGTCGCCATCGTCGCTCTTGCGATCCGGGTCGGCGCCGGCGCGCAACAGCATCTCGATCAGGCGCACGTTGCCATTCCTGGCAGCCAGGCCAAGCGGCGTATAGCCGCGCCCCTTGATGTTGGGCGTGGAGCCGGCGTCGAGCAGCACCTGCGCGAGTTCCAGATTGTCCTGCCGCACCGCTTCCATCAGCGGCGCGTCGCGCCAGTAATCGCCCATGTTCGGATTCGCGCCAAACTTGAGCAGCACTCGCACCGCTTCGATGTCGCCGCGCCGAGCCGCATCCATCAGTCTGGCCTCGTCGCCCGCCTGTTCGCGTGGCATCACGAAATTGCCGTCGGCCGCGATCGCGGCGAAACGTTCCGGCGGCGGACGCAGGCGCGCCTCGCGTGGCGGACGCGAATCGGTCTCCTGCGACAGCCAGCCCAGCTCGTTGTCACTCCAGGGCTGCCCGCCCCACGCCGCAGACGCGAGCAGCAGGGCAAAAAGAGCCAACTTAGAACTTGGCATTGAGGTCGAGCTGGAACACGTCGATGGAAAGCGGCAACCCGCTGATTTCGTCCGACGACATCCAGCGCGCCGACACCCAGGTGTTCTTGTAGAGGCCATACGAGCCGCCGATCATGAAACCTTTGTGGTTGGTGCCGCCGAGGTGGAAGTCAGAATCGGTAAAGGCATCCAGCACCGCATCGCGTTCCAGATAGCGGTAGCCGACGAAGGCTTGCCATTCGTGGCGCTCGCTGATTTTCGGATAACCGATGGTGAGTTTGGCCTGATAGCCGTCTGTCTCCGGTTCGATGTTCTGCCCGGTACGCGCCAAAATCTCGCCCTGGTCGAAGCCGATGTTGCGCGCCCAGTCGAAGCTGCCGATGATGTGGACGGGGAAGAATTCGGCGAAATCGGCAACCAGCGTGACGTTGGCGATGCGGTAGTCGGCCGCCAGCGCCCACACATTCGTATTGACGTTGCCGTCATTGTCGATGTTGAAAAGGCTATTGCCCTTTTGGCGGGATTGCGGCGCGGTGGCATTGAAAAATGTATTGCCCGATGCCGGGTTAGGCGTGCCTGGCAAGTTGCGATACTGATAATAAGCTCCACCCAGCTTGAAACGCGCCCGTGTGCTGGGCGTCCATTCCAGGCCCGCCTGTGCGGCGTATAGCCATTTATCCTTGGCCTGAGTACCCGCGTTTTCCTCGATCTCCTGCAAAGGGAACACCCCAGCTGTGACGAAAGGCTTGAACACACGCTGCGGCTCCTGCGCGCCCGGCGCGTAGCTCACTGCTGCGCCCTCGAAATTGAGATCGTCGTCCCACACCAGGTCGGTGGAGAAGAAAGGATTGGGAATGCGTCCGCCCCACAGCGTCAGATCGTCGATCGGCCGCAGCTTGAGGAAGGCACGGTCGAGCACCAGGCTGTATTTGTTGCCGGTGTTGCCGAGCGTCTGGTTGGTCGAAACCGGATCGGAGGTGTTGCCGGTGGTGATGCGAATGCCGGCGTCGACGCCGCCGGTGACGTTGGCGTTCAGGCCCAGGCGCAGGCGAACGCGCTCGCGTTGGCGATCTTCCAGCGTGTTGCTGACGTTCTGGCCGAACGCCTGAAAAAAAGTTTCCGGCGCATTGCCGTCTGCAAACAGATCGCCCTGATAGCGCAAGCGGAAATCGCCTTCCCACTTCAGGCGGTCGAGCCACTCCGGCACAGCGTTGACGTCGCCCCAGCGTTCGAGCTTGGCTTGCGCCACGACTTCCTGCCGCACCTGCTCGCGGATTTCGCGCTTGACGGTTTCTGGAACGTAGGTCACGCGCACCACGCCCTTGCCGGCTTCCGCTTCGGCAGCTTTGGCTTGCGCGGTTTTCTCGGCTGCCTGCGCCCGCGCCTTGTTCAGCATGGCGTCTGCGGCTTCCTGGGTGAGCACCTTCTGATCGACCAGCAACTGAATCAGGTTGAGCGTGGTTTCGTGCAATTCCTCGATGCGCGCGCCCGCGTCGTCCGCCAGCGCGTTGCCTGCGCACGCCAGCGTTAACGCCAGTACCAGAGGTTTCAGTTGTCTTTTCATATCGTTCGTCTCAATCTTCCTGCACGTTGCGGCGGGAAAGTGTTCCCGCCCTGCTGAATCGCGCGCCGCAGCGCTCAGGCGCGCGACGTCACCCGTATCTTCACCGGCTGCGGCATGTCTGCCGGCGGGCTGTCGCGCAAGGCCCGCATGTCGCGCAGCGCTTCTTTCAATACTTCGTCGGCGCGGACATCGCCCGTGCTGTCTACCAATGCTGCGCGCGTTACATTGCCGGTACTGTCGATCCACACTTTCACGATCACCTTGTAGTTCTTGTTTTTGAGCGCCTTTTCGCGCGCCAGCGCGCTCTGAAACGCAGAATTCACCGCTTCGTTCAGGAGCGCGTCGTACCATCCCCAGGGGTTGCCTTTCGGCCCACCGCCAATCAGATCGGCGCCCCCTTTTTTACCGACCAGCCCAAAACCGTCGCCGCTACCCGTACCCTCTGCATCCACGCCCAAATCGGGGCCGGGCGGCGGTGCATCGGCTTGCTGCGGCTCGGGCGTCGGCTGCGGCTCGTCGAGCTTTACTTCTTCCTTCACCTCCGGCTCCGGCGGCTTCTGCTCCGGCGGTTTGGGTGGCGGCGGCAGCGGGCGCACCAGAGTGATCTGCTGCAGCTTCATCGGCTTCGATGGCTTGCCGGACATCAGCACATCTCTCAGCCACAACACGAGCAGTACGGTGGCGGCCAGTCCCAGCGCAACACCGCCCCAACGCACCCATGCCGGTTTGCTGTCGTCATCTATCACTTACTTCACCAGCTTCTGGGTGACAAGGCCAAGCTGAGTGATGTCGAGCTGACCCAATAGTTCGAGCACTTCCATCACGCGGCCATACGCCACCACGGTGTCGCCCTTCACCACCACGGGCAGCTCAGGGTTGGCGGCCTTCAGCGCGCCCAGTTGGGTACGCAATTCATCCAGGCTCACCGGATAAGTATCGAGAAAAATCTGCCCGCCCTCGGTGATGGTGATCGCCTTAGTCTGCGGCTTGGCCAGGCTGGGGGTGTTGCTCGCCTTCGGCAGGTTGACCTTGATGCCCTGCACCGAGGCGGTGGTCATGATGATGAAAATCACCAGCAGCACATAGGCCAGATCGAGCATCGGCACCACATTGATCTGGTCGTAAGGCTCGTTGTCATCCTGAATCTGCATGGCGGTCTCCGTTTATCCCGTGGTCAGTCCGTTGCGTCGGGAAGACGTCCCCGACCTGCTGATAATTCAAGGCGCTTTCACCATTATGTGTTGTTCCTTTGCAAACGCCCTGGAATCACGCGCTATCCGTAGGTCGGGAACACCTTCCCGACGCAACGGGCGGGGATGTCGGGAAGGTGTTCCCAACCTACGGCATCCATACGGCCAACAGATAACGGTGAAAGCGCCTAATTCAATCATCAGCGGCTGTAGTTTTCGGCCAGCTTGGTAATCAACTCGTCGTTGAACACGCGCATATCGGAGGTGATGGCCTTGATGCGTGAATTCAGATAGTTGTAACCAAACAGCGCGGGAATCGCCACGGCCATACCCGCTGCGGTCGCCATCAGCGCCGCCGCGATACCGGGCGCAATCGCCGCCACGTTGACATCGCCGGTGGCGGCAATCACGGCAAAGGTAATCATCACCCCCAGCACCGTGCCCAGCAGTCCGATGAAGGGGCCGCCGGAAATCGCAATGGTGAGCAGCACCATGAGCTTGTTCATGCGCGTGGTTTCCTTCACCAGCCCGGTGTCCAGGCTGGCGCGGATCGCGTCGAGCGACTGCGGCGACAGGTTTTTCTCTGCCAGATGCGCGGCATCGGTGTCCTTGAAACGATGCGACAACTCGACCGTAGCAACGTGGTAGAGGTGGTACAACGAGGAATGCCTGAACGCATCCGCCATCCCCTGCGTCTTGTCGATCGCCCCCAGGTCGGTCGACAGCTCGCGAAACCGGTGCATGAACTGGCGGTTGGCATTATCGACACGATTCACATAAATGGCCTTGACGACCATGATCCACAGCGCGATCACCAGCATCACCGCCAGGATGCCGATCGCGACCCAGCCATCCACGGTCAGCGCAGCAAACAAGGTGCCCCAAATGCCGCCTTCATCGCCGCCTTCGCCGAATTCGTCTGCACCCAGCGCCACCAGCGCGCCGCTCGGACCTTGCGCCGCCTGCACCGCGATCCAGGCTGCATCGCGCACCTTGCCGCTCAACTGCACTTCGTCCAGCTCGCCGCTATAACCCGCACCCACGGTCAGCGCCCCGGCAGGCAACGCCGCGCCGGACGCCTCGCCTGCCAGCTTGCCGTCGATATAAAGCTTCAGCGTGCTATCCACAGTGATCGCCAGGTAGTGCCATTTGCCCGCCGTCAGCGGCGCCGACGCGGTGACATTGGCCGCGCCCGCCTGCACGTTCAGCACTCCGCCCACCAGTGCGGCGTTCAGCCCGCCCGCCTGCATTAGCGCGCCGTCGAGCGAAGCAGGCTTGACCCACATCGCCACGCTCAGCCCGCCCGCTGCATTGATCGCAGGCAGCGTCAGGCTTTGCGACCCGTTGAATTTCGCACCGCCGTTGGCGAACGACGCCGCCACGCGCTCGCCGCTGAATGCCGTTGCGTTGAGTCCGTTCGGTCCGCTGTCGGCCGGATTGCCTGCAGCTTCCGCAAAATGGAATACCGCACTCGCCGCGTCATAGGTGCCCTTGGGGTCGGAAGCCGCAGTAGCCTGCTCATTGCCGAAATACAGATACGCCTCGGTTTTCGCAGCAAGCTTGGGCAGCTTCACCCACACCAGCGCAAGCTGGTTGATGCCGTCCCATTTTTCGATATGGAATTTCAGCTCGGTCGCGTCGTCTCCGGCCAGCACACGCAGATCGCTGCCGTTCTCGCTGGCCGACAGAAAATCGAAATTGCCGGTGTGCAGGCGGATCAGCACCGGCGCGTCACTCACCTCGCCTGCCGGGTTGGTCAGCGTGATTTTCTTGCGCGCGCTCCAGTCCTCGTTCCACCAGGCATGGCTGGCGGCAGAAAACAGGGAAAGCAACAGGGCAATCGTAAAAGCAGGAACGCGCATGGGGGTTTCAACCGGACTAAACCAAGCCGCGGATTATCCCGGCAGGTGATGACAATGCATGGAATGGGATATGGCCCGTTCGGGCCATATCCCATTCCATGCGGGCTTATCGCACTCATTCCAGCGTCGGTTTACAACCGCGTATTCCCCTGTTTTTCAATGGCTTTTTCACTGTTATGTGTTGACCACATTGATGCCGTAGGTCGGGAAGATATGACCCGCATGGAAGGTTTCCAGCCGGACTTTCCCGACATCCCCGCACCCCCCGCCCGTTGCGTCGGGAAAGTGTTCCCGACCTACCGGATAGCGTGTGATGCGTTTGCCAAGGAACAACACATAACAGTTGAAGAGCCAAAAAAATGGCGGGCCCGAAGGCCCGCCTGGTCAGTGTGAAGTTACGCCGACTACCGCTTCAAAGCGCCGGGCAGGCTGTTAGTCTTACAATCCTGTCCTGCGCACCGGGCGCGACAGGATCGTGCGCCGTGAAATACTGCTGCAGCGCGTCGAGGTCGAGCGCGCCACCCAACTGGGCAGTACCCTGATTGAACACGGTGAAATTATCGCCGCCCGAGGCCAGGAAGGAGTTCATGGTCACGCGGTAGCTGGCGAGCTTGTCGATCGCCACGCCGTTGAGCTTCACGCTGCCGTCGCAGACGTACTGGCCGCCTTTTTGCGCCGCGAAATTGGCGGGCGTGGTGTCGAA
>JADMKH010000132.1 GCA_018780025.1 Thiobacillus sp. | reverse complement strand
TCTGTCGATGATGCTCATCTTTGCCTTGATCGGGGCAGCCATCGTCGCCAGCCTGACGCCCTGGTTTGTCTCTTCCGTATTGAGCATGCCCGAGGCGCTTAGGGAAGAAACCATAGATGCGTTCATCCTGCTTGCGGCGGCCATCCCGGCGGTGGTGTTAAGTGCCGGTCTGGCCGGGATACTCGCGGCGTTGCAGCGTTTCGACCTGATCAACGCCCTGCGTATTCCGATGGGGATGATGATCTTCCTTGTTCCCCTGGCCATTCTTCCCTATTCGAAAAGCATGGCGTATGTCTGCGCCGGGTTGTTGGGTATCCGCATCCTCTTTCTGGTTTTGCATGCGGCGGCATGTTTTCACGCCTTTCCCCCGTTGCGGGCGCATATGGGTATTGCGCGATCGGAAATCAGGGGGCTGTTGAGTTTCGGCGGTTGGTTGACCGTCACCAACGTCATCGGGCCGCTCATGATGTACATGGATCGCTTTGTAATCGGCGCAGTTTTGACCATTTCGGCGGTGGCCTACTACGTAACGCCCTATGAAATGGTCACCCGGATTCTGGCCATACCGGCAGCCTTGGCGGCGGTGCTTTTTCCAGCTTTTGCCGCGGCAAAAGCCAGCGAATCGAATCATGCGACGACCCTGTATTCGATGGGCGCGCGCGCCATCCTGGGGATGCTGGCGCCCATCGTGCTGGTGCTGGTGGTTTTTGCCGAAGAGGGGCTGCGCCTGTGGCTGGGCGGGGACTTTGCACAAAAGAGCGCCGCCGTTTTGCAATGGCTCGCCATCGGCGTGTTTCTGAACGGCTACGCTCAAGTGCCGTTCGCGTTTATTCAGGGAATCGGGCGTGCGGATATCACCGCCAAGCTTCACTTGCTTGAACTGCCCATTTATATCGCCCTGATGTTCTGGTTGTTGAACGCACACGGCATTATCGGCGTGGCGATCGCCTGGCTGCTTCGCGCTGCCATGGATGCTGCGCTGCTGACCCTGCTGGCGCATTGGCTGACCAAGGATATAGCCGCAGCCAGCAGACAGATATACCCTATGCTCGTGGCGCCCCTAGCCTTGTTTTCAATCGGAATGATGCTGGATGAAATGATGGCGAAACTGTTTTTTACCGGCTTGGCGTTTCTTGCGATCCTTGCCATCGGCTACCATTCGGCCTTGCCCGAAGAAAAAACCGCAATCCGGAAAACGGCGTGGCGTTTTCTTCGGATCTGATTGTGCGCAATGTCCAGCATTCTATTGGTCGCGGCGCCTATTAAATTCACAACAAATCACTCCAGAAAGATCGCGGCCAAAATGGCTAAATATTTATGAATCATCATCTTGATCTTGCAAATCCATCTCATGGATAACGATTATCAGAGCAAGGAAACTGGCTATTTCTCAAATACTCGCACTGATATTGAGCCGGCAATACCTCCTTTTAGTGAATCGGTCTTGGAAATAGGCTGCGGAACAGGCGCGACACTTGCATGGCTGAAAACTTCTGGACGCTGCAGATTCACCACCGGAATCGAACTCGTTGCACAGCAGGCAGAGAGTGCTGCAAAGGTGGTAGACAAGGTTATCCAAGGGAGCATTGAAACCGTCGATCTTGCATCCTGGACAGAACGTTTCGATCTGATCCTGTGCCTGGATGTGCTGGAGCATCTTAACGACCCGTGGGAGCTTATCGAAAGACTCGGCCGACTGTTAAAACCTGGCGGAAGATTGGTAGCCAGCATCCCAAACATTCGACACATCAGTGTGTTGGTGCCATTACTGTTTCAAGGTGAATGGACATATAGCGAACGTGGTATTTTAGATAAAACCCACTTGAGATTTTTCACCAAAAAAAGTGCAATACATCTGGTGACCTGTAGTGGTTTGGTGATGGTCTGCGTTAAAGAATTGGGTTTGCAAAGCAAATCCATCTCCAGCATGTTAAACAAACTCACCCTGGGCATGTTCCGGGGGATTTTTGCGTCGCAGTATTTGATCGCAGTTGAAAAGCGGGCATCCTGCCCGCAACGCGATTCAATGTCTCAAACTGCATGAACGTGGTCGACATTGTCATCGTCAACTGGAACGCGGGTTCATTGTTACGGGATTGCGTGCGCTCCATCAAGGAGGCGGGACAGGCGGGATTCGAATTTGGCCAAGTGGTGATCGTGGACAATGGCTCTACAGATGGATCGCTCGACGGATTTGAATTCACCGATCTGCCTCTCAAAATCGTCAAAAACACTGACAACAAGGGCTTCGCTGCGGCGTGCAATCAGGGGGCGCAAGGCAGCCGTGCGGATTACCTGCTGTTTCTCAATCCGGACACCCGCCTGTTTGCCGATTCACTCTCTGTGCCGCTGGCTTTCATGGAGGCTGCGCAAAACCAGTCTGTCGGAATTTGCGGAATCCAGCTCATTGATGAACTCGCGGAAGTAAGTCGCAGCTGCGCACGATTCCCGACCCCGCGCATGTTTTTGTCCAAGATATTCGGGCTGGACAGGCTTTTCCCCGGATTTTTCCAAAGCCATTTTATGGAGGAATGGGGGCACAGGGAAAACCGGGAAGTTGACCAAGTAATTGGCGCTTTTTTTCTGGTTCGGCGACGTCTGTTCGAACAGTTAGACGGATTTGATGAACGTTTTTTTGTTTACTTTGAAGAAGTCGATTTTTCTCTCCGTGCAAAAAAATCGGGATGGGCAAGCTACTATCTGGCGGATGCACAGGCATACCATAAAGGCGGCGGGACATCGGAACAGGTCAAGGCCAAGCGCCTGTTTTATTCATTGCGCAGCCGCATCCTTTATGGCTACAAACATTTCACCCCTACCCAGGCTACGCTCTTGCTGGTGAGCACGCTGTGCTTCGAGCCATTGACACGGCTGACATTCAACCTTCTCCAAGGTGCATTCAAAAGCGCCAGTGAGACCATTAGCGGCTACCTGATGCTGTATCGCGCACTTCCGGGGATCATGATTGTCGCGTTGAAAAGATGAACGTCCTGCTTCTCAGCCGTTACGGGAATCTGGGCGCCAGCAGTCGTATCCGTTCTTATCAATATCTTCCTTATCTGCGTGAACAGGGCATTGAAGTCACGCTGGCGCCGCTGTTGCCGGACAATTATCTGTGCAACCTGTATGCGGGAAAAAGGCCAGGGCTCATCTCTATCCTGGCCGCTTATTTGCGCCGTATTGGCGCGCTGATCCAGGGTAGAAAGTTTGATCTGCTATGGATCGAATATGAGCTTTTTCCCTGGCTGCCTGGCTGGCTCGAATCCTTGGTGCTCTCAAAAGGCACGCCGTATCTGGTGGACTACGATGATGCCATTTTTCATCGCTATGATCGGCACCCGAACCCACTGGTGCGCCGGATGCTCGGCCACAAGATCGATGCCGTGATGCGCCATGCGTCGACGGTAGTGGTGGGCAACGAATACTTGCGCAATCATGCAATCAAGGCGGGCGCGCAGCGAGTGGAAATACTGCCCACTTCGATTGATCTGGCGCGCTACCCCTCACCCACACCGGCACGGAATGAGATGTTCACCATCGGCTGGATCGGTTCACCGGCCACGACCCGGTATCTGCATCAAGTACATGAGGTGCTGGCCGGGGTTTGTGCGCACAACCAGGTCAGGGTGGTGCTGGTAGGCGCGAGCGAGCCGGGCTGGATGGATGTCCCCCATGCCATCCACTTCTGGTCGGAGGATACCGAAGTGGCGGAAGTCAGCGGCTTTGATGTCGGCATCATGCCGCTGGAGGACAGTCCGTGGGAACGCGGCAAATGCGGCTACAAGCTGATTCAGTACATGGCCTGCGGCAAGCCTGTCGTAGCCTCGCCGGTCGGCATCAACACACGGATCGTTGAGCCTGGCATCAACGGCTATCTGGCCGAAACAAAACACGATTGGGTGCGGGCGTTGACTGCGCTGCTGGCCGACGCCGACCTGAGACAGCAAATGGGCGCAGCCGGCCGCGCCAAAGTTGAACGCGACTATGCCGTCCAGGTGAATGCACCGCGTCTCGCGGCCATGTTGCGCACGGCGGTAGGGCAAGCTTGATGTGCGGCATCGCGGGTTTCTGGCAACCTGGTGCGACACCGAATGGCGCGGCCCTGGCGGTGATGATCGAGGCAATCCGCCACCGCGGCCCGGACGCTGATGGGCACTGGCTCGATGCCAACAGTGGCGTGGCGCTGGGGCATCGCCGCCTGGCGATACTGGGATCTGACGCCCGCAGATGCCTGCCCATCCGGTAACGCTGTGCGCATGTCAAAAGGTTCGCGGACATGCGCCTCAGCCTTGCGATCCCATTCCGGCTAACATACTATCCCAAACAGACGAATATATATTCCCATTTGTACGGGACCACTCAACCGCTTTGAACGCGCCACTCTACCCCCGGTTTCTTGCGCCCCGCGTACTGGCTGCGCTGGCGGATACGCCTGTGGTGCTGTTGAGCGGTCCGCGCCAGGTCGGCAAGACGACGCTGGTGCGGCAATTGGCCGATCCGGCACGCCGTTACCTGACGCTGGACGACGATCTCACCCGCCTCGCCGCCCGCGAAGACCCGGTAGGGTTCGTGCGCGGCATCGATCATGCCATCATCGACGAGGTGCAGCGCGCGCCCGATTTGCTGCTTGCCATCAAGCGGACGGTGGATGAGGATCGGCGCCCCGGCCGTTTTCTGCTCACCGGTTCGGCAAACCTGATGGCGCTGCCGCGCGTGGCGGATTCGCTGGCCGGGCGGATGGAAACCCTGGTTTTGCTGCCGCTGGCGCAAAGCGAAATGGCGGTTGCCCCCGGGGCAGCCGTAAGCTGGCTGGATACGCTGTTTGCGGGTGAGCCCTTGTTTGCTGCCGAGCCCGTGGTGGGAGAGGCGTTGATAGAGAGTGTGGGCAAAGGGGGATACCCGGAAGCTGCCAGCCGTGCCGATCCGCGCCGCCGCAAGGCCTGGGCGCGCCAATACATTGATGCGCTGATTCAGCGCGACGTCAAGGATATCGCCAGCATCGACAAGCTGGATCAGCTCCCGCGTTTGCTGCGCGCGCTGGCCCAGACGGCGGGACAGTTATGCAATTACAGCCAGTTGGGCGGACAAATCGGCGTGGATCACAAAACTGCCAATAAATATCTGGCGGTGTTCGAGCAGATGTATTTGCTGCAAAGATTGCCCGCCTGGTCTGGCAATCGTCTTAACCGTTTGCTGAAAACCCCCAAATTGCAATTTTTCGACGCAGGACTGCTTGGCGTGCTGGTTGATTTTTCCGATCCGCTGCGCCAGCGGGCGTTATTTGGCCATATTCTGGAGAGCTTCGTGTTTGGCGAGCTGCAAAAACTTGCCACCTGGGCAGAGGATGCGTATTCGATGTTCTATTTCCGCGACAAGGATCAGGCCGAGGTGGATTTCGTGGTCGAGAATACGGCCGGCGATATTATCGGCATTGAGGTCAAGGCTGCCGCCAGCGTGACATCGGGCGATTTGCGCGGACTCAAAAAACTGGCCGGGCTGGCTGCGCCCGCATTCCGTGCGGGCATCGTGCTCTACGACGGTGTCGAGACCCTGCCGCTGGGTCAGGCAAATGGCCGGCCCCTTTGGGCCATGCCCGTATCCACGCTGTTTTCCGGCCGGGTGGTCTGAGCATGTGCGGCATTGCGGGTTTCTGGCAACCTGGTGCGGCGCCGGATGGTGCGGCTCTGGCGGCGATGACCGAGGCAATCCGCTACCGCGGCCCGGACGCCGACGGGCACTGGCTCGACGCCGCCAGTGGCGTGGCGCTGGGGCATCGCCGCCTGGCGATACTCGATCTGACACCCGCGGGCGCCCAGCCCATGCTGTCGCAGTGCGGGCGCTATGTGATTGCGTTCAACGGCGAGGTCTACAATTTTGCGGCGCTACGCGAGGAACTGGAAAAGACGGGTGTAGCGCCCGCGTGGCGCGGGCATTCCGACACCGAGGCGATGCTGGCGGCGATTGCCGCATGGGGACTGGAAGCCGCGTTGAAAAAATTCGTCGGCATGTTCGCGTTTGCGCTGTGGGATCGCGAGACGCGGACGCTGTCGCTTGCCCGCGACCGGCTGGGCGAAAAGCCGCTGTATTACGGCTGGCAGGGCGAGACCTTGCTGTTTGGTTCGGAACTCAAGGCGCTCAGGGCGCACCCGGCGTTTCGCGCCGGAATCGACCGCGATGCGCTGGCGCTGTTTCTGCGCCACAACGCCATTCCGGCGCCTTATTCGATTTATCAGGGTATCTACAAACTGCCGCCCGGCAGCTACTGGCAGTGCGCCCTCACCCCCGGCCCCTCTCCCCGCGGGCGAGGGGAGATAAAGGCGTATTGGTCGGCGCGCTCGGTGGCCGAGGCGGGGCAGCGCAATCTGTTTCGCGGCAGCGATGCGGAAGCGGCGACGGAACTGGAACGCCTGCTCGGGCAGGCGGTGGGCGGGCAAATGGTGGCGGATGTGCCGCTGGGCGCTTTTCTGTCTGGCGGCATCGATTCCACCGCCGTCGTGGCGTTGATGCAGGCGCAAAGCAGCTGTCCGGTAAAAACCTTCACCATCGGCTTCAACGAGGCGGGCTACAACGAGGCCGAGCACGCCCACGCGGTGGCGCGCCATCTGGGCACCGAGCATACCGAGCTGTATGTCACCCCGCGCGATGCGATGGATGTGATCCCGAGCCTGTCGGCCATATACGACGAACCCTTCGCCGATTCGTCGCAGATTCCGACGTGCCTGGTTTCGCGCCTGGCGCGTGGCCATGTGACGGTGAGCCTGTCCGGCGACGGCGGCGACGAATTGTTCGGCGGTTACAACCGTTATTTTTGGGCGCGTAATATTTGGCGCAGGCTGGGATGGATGCCGCGCCCGCTGCGGGCGGCGCTGGCCGGGGTGCTGACCACGCTGCCGCCTGGCGCGTGGAACACGGCTTTCCAGAAACTGGAACGCTGGCTCCCGGCCAGGCTGCGCTATGCCAATCCGGGCGACAAGCTGCACAAGGCGGCGGAGATTCTGGCGGTGCGCTCGCCCGAGGAGATTTACCTGGGGCTGGTGTCGCACTGGAAAAACCCCGCGCGACTGGTGCCGGGCAGCGTTGAACCCCTGACGCTGCTCACCGACCCCGGCCAGCAGGCCGGTTTGCCCGATTTCGAGCACCGCATGATGCTTCTGGATACGGTGACCTATCTGCCGGACGACATTCTCGCCAAGGTGGACCGGGCGGCGATGGCCGTGAGCCTGGAAACCCGGGTGCCGCTGCTCGATCACCGGGTGGTGGAATTCGCCTGGACTTTGCCGCTGGACATGAAAATCCGCCACGGCCAGGGCAAGTGGCTGTTGCGCCAGGTGCTCTATCGCCATGTGCCGCAGTCTCTGATGGAGCGCCCGAAAATGGGCTTTGGCGTGCCGATTGATCAATGGCTGCGCGGGCCGCTGAAATCCTGGGCTGCGACGCTCATCGAGCCCGCACGACTGGCGAGAGAGGGTTTTTTCGACCCCGCGCCGATTCAGCGCAAATGGGTTGAACATCAGTCCGGCAACCGCAACTGGTCGTATTACCTGTGGGATGTGCTGATGTTTCAGGCATGGATGGAGGCGCAGCGTGCCGCGCAAGACGAGCGACAACATTTTTCGGGCGACAGGATTGTTTTCATGTAGATTGGCGATACCTTTATCAATATACATAAGGGCACTTCTATAAATGCGTCATTTCCGTCATTGCGAGCGAAGCGAAGCAATCCAGAGCATTGATTTAGCAGGCATTACTGGATCGCCACGTCGCTTCGCTCCTCGCGACGACGATTTATAGAAGTGCCCATAAATCATGTCCGGTTCAAAGATCAAGCGCGATATTGAGTCGTCGCTGAACGTCTTGCTCGAAGGTTTTCCGATTGTCACCTTGACCGGGCCGCGGCAGTCGGGCAAGACGACGCTGGCGCGGACGGTTTTTTCGCATAAGCCCTATGTCTCGCTGGAAGACCCGGATGTGCGGCGGATGGCGCTGGATGATCCGCGAGGTTTTTTGGCGGCGTTTGCCGATGGGGCGGTGCTGGATGAGGTGCAGCGTGCGCCGGAACTGCTTTCATATCTTCAGACCCGTGTGGATGCCGATGGCCGGATGGGGCTTTTTTTGCTGACGGGGTCGCAGCAGTTTGGCCTGCTCTCGGGCGTGACGCAGTCGCTGGCAGGCCGCACGGCTTTTGTCGAGTTGTTGCCTTTTTCCATCCATGAGCTTGAGAGTTGTGGGCTACGGCCGGCTTCGCTGGATGAGATGTTGTTCGCCGGGGGCTATCCGCCACTTTACGACCGTGGCCTGGCGCCGCGCAGTTGGCTGTCGGCTTATGTGACAGCGTATGTCGAACGGGATGTGCGCCAGGTGTTGAAGGTGCAGGACATGGAGGCGTTTCAGCGTTTCGTGCAGTTGTGTGCCGGGCGCAGCGGGCAGATTCTGAATTTGTCGTCGCTGGCGACCGATTGCGGCATTACCCACAACACCGCCCGCGCCTGGATTTCCGTGCTGGAAGCAAGCTACATCCTGTTTCTGCTGCGGCCGCAACATACCAATTTCAACAAGCGTTTAATCAAGTCGCCCAAGCTCTATTTTTACGATACTGGCCTGCTGTGCTGGTTGCTGGGCATACGCGAGGCCGGTCAGTTGGCGGCGCACCCGCTACGCGGCGCTATTTTTGAAACCCTGGTGGTGTCGGAGTTGGTAAAAACCCGCTTCAACCAGGGCGAGCGGGCAGGGCTGCATTTTTGGCGCGACAGCAATGGCAATGAGGTGGATGTGATCGCCGAAACCGGCCCCAGGTTGTTGCCGATCGAAATTAAATCCGGGCAAACGCTCAATCGCGATTTTTTTACCGGGCTGCAGCGCTGGCAGGCGCTGGCAGGCGATCTGGCCGTGTCGCCATCGCTGGTGTATGGCGCAACTGCTGCTGCCGATCTAGCGGTCGCCGGGCCATTGCCGCCTGTACACAAAGGGATTGCCGTGTATGGCTGGAATGAGGTTCATCGAATTTTATGTGCTTGACGAATCCCCCCCGATTGCTGTTCGTCGTCACCGAGGACTGGTATTTCGTCTCGCACCGGTTGCCGCTCGCAGTTGCAGCAAAGGCGGCGGGGTTCGAGGTGGCGGTGGCTACCCGCGCGGGACGGCAGGCAGACGCCATTCGCACTGCGGGGATTCGGCTGATCCCGTTTGAGTTGTCGCGGCGCGGCGGCAACCCGCTCGCCGAGGTGATGGCGCTGTGGCGCCTGTATCGCCGCGAGCGTCCCGACCTGGTCCACCACGTGGCGTTGAAGCCGGTGATGTTGGGCGCGCTGGCGGCGTGGCTGGCGCGCGTGCCCGCGCAGGTGAATGCGGTGGCCGGGCTGGGGTGGCTGTTCACCTCGTCTGGTCGTGTGGTGCGCCTGGTTCGCCCGGTGTTGCGCCGGGTGCTGGCGCGCCTGCTCAACCAGCCGCATAGCTTGACCATTGTGCAAAATCCGGAAGACCAGGCTTTGCTTGAGCGCTCGGGCGTTTCGGCCGCGCGCTTGCGGTTGATACGCGGCGCGGGGGTGGATATTCAGGTTTTTTATCCGGCGACGCCGCCACCCGGGCCGGTTTGCATTGTGCTGGTTGCGCGCATGTTGCGGGACAAGGGCGTGGGCGAGTTCGTCGAGGCCGCGCGCCGCTTGACCGGGGCAGGCGTCAGCGCGCGCTTTGTGCTGGTGGGCGACCCCGATCCCGCCAATCCTGCCTCGGTGCCCGAATCGACCTTGCGCGGCTGGCACGGGCAGCATGGCGTGGAGTGCTGGGGCAGGCACGAAGACATGCCCGCCGTATTGCAGGCGGCGCATATCGCCTGCCTGCCGTCTTACCGCGAAGGCTTGCCCAAATCGCTGCTGGAAGCCGCCGCTTGCGGCCTGCCGATCGTGACGACCGATGCACCGGGTTGTCGCGAAGTGGTGCGCGACGGCGTGAACGGCCTGCTGGTACCGGTGCGCGATGCGGCTGCGCTGGCGGCGGCGCTGGGAAAGCTGATCGAGGATGCCGCGCTGCGCTGCCGCATGGGCGAGCAGTCGAGAGCGCGGGCCGAAACGGAATTCGGGCAGGAGACGGTCATTGCGCAAACGCTGGCGGTTTATCGCGAGGCGTGCGCATGAAGGTACTGGTCACCGGCGCCACCGGTTTTGTGGGGACAGCATTGTGCGCCCGGCTGGCGGCTTCCGGGGTTGAGGTGGCGCCTGCTGTGCGCAACCCATCCGGTTTGCCGCACGAGGTGGCGGTCGGCAATCTGACTGCGTCGACGGATTGGCGGCCGGCGCTGGCCGGGTGCATGTGATGGACGACCCGGCGCAGGATCCGCTGGCGTTGTACCGGGACACCAATCTTGATGCCACGCTCAATCTTGCCCGCCAGGCGGCGCAAGCCGGAGTGAAGCGCTTCGTTTTCATCAGCACCATCAAGGTCAACGGCGAAGGCTTCCCTCACCCCCGACCCCTCTCCCATGGGGAGAGGGGAGTGTATGTGGAAACCGATGCACCCGCGCCCGAGGATGCGTATGCGATATCCAAATGGGAAGCCGAACAGGGCTTGCAGCGGATTGCTGCGGATACCGGGCTGGAAGTCGTCATCCTGCGCCCGCCGCTGGTGTATGGGCCGGGGGTGAAGGCGATTTTTGCGACTGATGCAGAGGGTTCAACGGGGCTGGACCTTTCTGGGTTCCGATGGCGAAGACCTTTCAAGCTTCGACCTGTTGCGCCGTTTGGGCCTGACTATGGGCCAGTCTGCGCGCTTGTTTTAGGCTCTTTCATCGTTACGTGTTGTTCCTTGGCAAACGCCTTGGAATCACGCGCTATCCGTAGGTCGGGAACACTTTCCCGACGCAACGGACGGGGGGCGGGGATGTCGGGAAAGTGTTCCCGACCTACGGTATCCATGCGGTCAACAGATAACGGTGAAAGAGCCTTGTTTTATGTCGTCAAGCTGGCTTGACGTTGAAAGCCTCCGCCACTGTCCGTACAATGGCAAAGTATGACATTCCAAGGGGTGCGACCATGTCGTTAAACGTCTCTTTACCTCCCGAACTGGAAAGCCGTGTACGGGCGCATGTCGCGTCGGGCATGTTTGGCTCTGCCAGTGAGGTGATACGCGAAGCCCTGCGCCTGTTTGAGTCCTACCAGTCGGTTCAAGGCGCGGCTTTGGCAGCATTGAAGCTGGACATTGCACAAGGCCTGGCTGACCGGGAGGCGGGGCGCGTGGCACCGCTGGACATCGAGGCTATCAAGGCCAAGGGGCGCAAGGCGCTTGCCGCACGTAGGCAGGGTTGATGCCCGGACTGGTGTTTACCGGGAGTGCCCAGGCTGATCTGCTGGAGGCGTGGCTTTACATTGCCGAGGACAGTCTGGCTGCTGCCGATCGGGTGTTGGAGGCCATTGAACGTGACGCTGGGGTTTTGCTTGACCAGCCACTGACAGGCCGTGCCAGGCCAGAACTGGGGCAGCAGGTGCGCAGTTGGCCAACGTCCACGCCATATATCCTCTACTATGTGAGCGATGAATCCGATATTGCGGTGCTGCGCGTCTTGCACCACGCAAGGGATGTTCGGCTGGCGGCGTTTTGAACATCAACGCCCCCCTTTACCCATCGGCAGGCCTGAGGCCCGCGCCAGCGGATGCGCCCCAGCGGAGGGTTCTCGTTACCGGCGCCACCGGTTTTGTCGGGTCGGCGTTGTGCGCCCGGCTGGCGGCTTCCGGGGTTGAGGTGGTGCCCGCCGTGCGTAGCCCATCCGGTTTGCCGCACGAGGTGGCGGTTGGCAATCTGGATGCGTCTACAGATTGGCGGTCTGCGCTGACCGGGTGCGATGCGGTGGTGCATCTGGCCGCGCGGGTGCATGCGATGGACGACACGGCGCAGAATCCGCTGGCGCTGTACCGGGCAACCAACCTTGATGCCACGCTCAATCTTGCCCGTCAGGCAGCCCAGGCCGGGGTGAAGCGTTTTGTTTACATCAGTTCGATCAAGGTCAACGGCGAAGGCGGCGATTCACCTTATCGTGAAACCGATGCGGCCGCGCCCGAGGATGCGTATGCGGTGTCCAAGTGGGAGGCCGAGCAGGGCTTGCAGCGGATTGCTGCGGATACCGGGCTGGAGATCGTCATCCT